>JALYXN010000029.1 GCA_030947085.1 Pseudomonadota bacterium
CCTTGGCCGACCTCGGCACCGGTCCCGGGCTGCCGGGCATCGTGCTGGCCATTGCCGCGCCCGGACGCGAGATGCTGCTGGTCGACTCCAATGGCAAGAAGGTGCGCTTTCTTCGAGAGGCGATTCGCACCTTGAAGCTGGAGGGCGTACGTGCGGTGCAATCCCGCGTCGAGGATGTGGAAGGGCAATACGACTGCGTCACGGCACGCGCCTTTGCCAGCCTCGCCGACATGCTGCGCTGGGGCGGGCACCTGCTGGCGCCGGAAGGCATCTGGCTGGCGATGAAAGGCAAGTTGCCGGATGAGGAGCTAGCGGGTATCCCGACCGATTTTGAGGTGCGCGGCACCCATGAGTTAGCGGTGCCGGGGTTGCCTGCGGAACGGCATTTGCTGGTGCTGGGCAAGATCTGAGCGGAGCGCATTGTCCCTGTAGGAGCGGCTTCAGCCGCGATGCTCTTTCTTTATGACATCAGGGCAACAGCATCGCGGCTGAAGCCGCTGCTACAGGTGGCTACGCACGGACATCTATTCGTCCAGAACGGCGCCGTTGCTCTCGATTACCTGGGCATAGAATTTCGCGCTGGCCTTGGGCGTGCGCTTCTGGGTGGCGAAATCGACGTGATACAGGCCGAAGCGTTTGCCAAAGCCCAGCGACCATTCCAGGTTGTCCATCAACGACCAGGCGTAATAGCCCTTGAGGTTGACCCCCGCGTCGATGGCCTGATGCACCGCCTGCAGGTGCTTGCGTAAATAACTGGTGCGCAGCGGATCGCTGACCACCTCGCCCTCGGCCACGGGCGGGTCGTAGAACGCCGAACCGTTTTCGGTCACGTACAGCGGGATGTCGCCGTAACGGTCCTTGAACCAGGTCAGCGTGTCGGCAAGCCCTTGCTCGTATACCTCCCAGCCGGTTTCGGTATGGGTGGTGTTGGGCTGCTTGACCGATATAGCCTTCAGCGGATACGCATCCGGTTCGGATTTCACCACCGCACGGGTGTAGTAGTTAATGCCGACGAAATCGACACGCTGGCGGGTGAGCTGGAAATCCTCGACGGGAAATTCGGGCCAGGCCGGTCCGAATATTTCTTTTAGCTCGGGCGGATAGCTGCCCAGTAGCGCGGGATCGGCGAACTGCTGATTCATGTAGGCATGGGCACGGCGGGTGGCGGCCAGATCGTCGGTGCTGTCCGAGTACGGATATTTCGGCTCGACGTTGAAGACCACCCCGATCTCGTGTTTGCCGTGGGCCCGATACGCCTGGATGCCGGCACCGCTGGCACGCATCAGATTATGCGCGGCGATCGGCGCCTCGTATTTATTGCGATGCCCCGGCGCCACCGCGCCGTGCAGATAGCCGCCATCGGTGACGACCCACGGCTCGTTGAGCGTGGTCCAGAGCGGTACCCGATCGTCCAGCGCCTTGAACATCACCGTGGCGTATTCGGCAAACCAGTGCGCGCTGTCGCGGTTCAGCCAGCCACCGCGGTCGTCAAGCGCGGCCGGAAGATCCCAATGGAACAGCGTGGCATTGGGCACGATCCCGTTTTGCAGCAACTCATCCACCAGTCGCGAATAGAAATCCAGTCCCTTCGGGTTGATCCGGCCGGTGCCCTCGGGCAATACCCGCGCCCAGTTAATGCTGAAGCGATAGCCCTGCAGGCCCAGGGCACGCATCAGCTGCACGTCGCCCTGGTAGCGATGGTAATGATCGCAAGCGAGATCGCCGTGATCGCCGTTGCTCATCATCCCCGGCGTATGGGCGAAGCGCTGCCAGATGCTGGGGCCGGCACCGTCGGCGAGGGGCGAACCCTCGATCTGGTAGGCCGAGGTGGCGGCGCCCCAATGGAAACCGTCGGGAAAACGGAAACTGCGACCGGCCATGGGTCTCCCTGCGACTGCATGCTTGATGTAAACCGTTCCATCGGCAGAATAGCCGAATGCCCCACTGCCGTGTGCCACCCTGCGCATGCTGGCAGGGTGGCCTGACTGGCCACTGCACCGGAGATACCGATGGCTGCCGTACGTCTGGATCAACTGCGCAAGGTCTACCCCAACGGGCACGTCGGCGTGGCCGATGCCAGCTTTGATATCGCCGACGGCGAGCTGCTGGTGCTGGTAGGGCCCTCCGGCTGCGGCAAGACCACCTTGCTGCGGATGATCGCCGGATTGGAAACGATCAGCGGCGGCACGCTGATCATTGACGGCCGCGTGGTCAACAACGTGGCGCCGAAAGACCGCGATATCGCGATGGTGTTCCAGAATTACGCGCTCTACCCGCACATGACCGTGGCGGAAAATCTCGGTTTTGGCCTGCATCTGCGCGGCCACCATCCTGCCGATGTCCAACAGCGCGTGCGCGAGGTGGCGCGAACGCTGGAGCTGGAGCACCGCCTGGCCTCGCGTCCGGCAGCGCTGTCAGGCGGGCAGCGCCAGCGGGTGGCACTGGGGCGGGCGCTGGTACGCAACCCGCGCGTGTTCCTGCTCGACGAGCCGCTGTCCAATCTCGACGCCAAGCTGCGGCTGTCGATGCGGGTGGAGATTGCGCGACTGCACCGTCAGCTGAAAGCCACGATGATTTACGTCACCCACGACCAGATCGAGGCGATGACCCTGGGCCAGCGCATCGTGGTGCTTGATGGCGGGGTGATCCAGCAGATCGACACGCCGATGAACCTTTACGACCAGCCCGCCAACCTGTTCGTAGCCGGCTTTATCGGTAGCCCGGCGATGAATCGGGTGCAAGGGATACTTCAGTGCGGGAGCCACTGGACGCTGGCCACGGCAAACGGCGACATCGTCCTCGGTCAACCCGCGCAGTCTGCTGCATGGCTGCCGTGGCGCGATCGAGAGGTGGTGCTGGGCATTCGGCCGGAAGATCTGCAGCCGGCGCAGGGCGTCGATGCCGCTTTCAGTGCCCGGATCGAGGTGCTGGAACCGGTCGGCAACGAGATCTTCGTGAATCTTCGTCACGGCGCGGAGGCCCTCGTCTCGCGGGTGGCACCGCGCCAGCTGCCCGAACCAGGCAGCATGCTGCCATTGGCGCTGGCTGGCGAACGGTTGCATCTGTTCGATCCGGCCAGCGGCGCGCGCGTCCGCCCCGGAGCCGTGGTTTGAGGCGGCAGCGCTGAGCGGCAATGCTAATCTAGGCGTCTGGACCGCAGAATGTTCTAGGCGAAACGTCTTGCCGCGAGGACAGTTTTTCGACGATTCGCTGGCCCATAGCAGTTCCATGGGTCAACCAGCGACGGAAAAATGGACCGCAGGCATGGCTTGGCAGCTTGACCGATTTCTACCGCCCAGACTCCATCTCCTTCGCGCACGGTAGCTATTCATCCATGGCTCGCATCATCGCTGTCGCCAACCAGAAAGGTGGCGTGGGCAAAACCACCACCGCCGTCAACCTCGCCGCCGCACTCGCTGCAGCGAAGCGCAAGGTATTGCTGGTCGATCTGGATCCGCAAGGCAACGCGACGATGGCGTCGGGTATTAACAAGCGCGAGCTCACCCGCAGCGGCTGCGAGGTACTGCTGGAGGAGATCACGGCGGCCGAGGCGATCGTGCCCAGCGATGGGCTCTACGACCTGCTGCCGGGCAACGGCGATCTGACCGCCGCCGAACTGAAGCTGATGGATGCGCTGGCGCGCGAACACCGGCTCAAGGAAGTGCTGGCCAAAGTGGCGCCGAACTACGATACCATCCTGATCGACTGCCCGCCCTCGCTCAACCTGCTGACGCTGAATGCGCTGACTGCCGCCGATGGGGTGCTGATCCCGGTCCAGTGCGAATATTTCGCGCTGGAAGGCCTATCCAGCCTGCTCGACACGGTGAAGGCGGTGCGCCACCGGCTCAATCCGAAGTTGGAAATCGAGGGCCTGCTGCGCACCATGTACGACGTGCGCAACAACCTTGGCAACGACGTTTCCGCGCAATTGACCCAGCACTTCGGCGACAAGGTGCTGCGCTCGATCATTCCACGCAACGTGCGCCTGGCCGAGGCGCCAAGCCACGGCCTGCCGATCCACATTTACGACCGCAGTTCGCGTGGCGCCATCGCCTACATCGGTCTGGCGGGCGAGATGATTCGGCGCGAGCGCGAGCTGACCCAGCCCCGCAGCGCCGCACCGGTAGACGCTACGGCGGAACCTCCAGCGTCCACCCCTGCGAACACCGACCGTGGTCCGACGCTGAAGGCGCCGGCTGCCAACCATCAGGACTGAAACATGGCTGCTGCGAAAAAACGTGGATTGGGACGTGGGCTGGACGCGCTGCTGGGTGGCGAAGACCAGGGCTCGCCGTCGGTCATCGGCCAGGAAGGTGAATTGCGCATGCTGCCGATCCAGCAGATCCAGCCCGGCAAGTATCAGCCGCGGCGGCACTGGAACGACGAGGCGCTGGACGAACTGGCGGCATCGATCAAGGCGCAGGGCCTGATCCAGCCGATCGTGGTCCGCGCGATCGGCAAGGACAGCTATGAGCTGATCGCTGGCGAACGTCGCTGGCGCGCGGCGCAGCGCGCACAGATGAGTGAACTGCCGGCCTTGATCAAGAGCGTGCCCGAGGCCGCGGTGCCGGCAATGGCGCTGATCGAGAACATCCAGCGCCAGGATCTGACCCC
>JALYXN010000035.1 GCA_030947085.1 Pseudomonadota bacterium
GATACACGTTGTGGTCGGTGGCGTAATGGGGCGAGAGAAAGACGCCCAGCATGCCGTTCTGGCCCTCCACATAGCTGGGCGGCACGCCGCTGATTTCGGTCTTGGCGCCCTGCGGGGTGACCAGATCCACGCGGCCAACCTTCTCGGTCACGAGCATGCGGCCATCGGGCAGAAACGCGATTCGCCAGGGAAGATCGAACCTCGCCACCTTGGTGATGGTGAAGGGAAGGTTGGGATCGGGTTTCTGCTCGCCTGCGTTGATTTGCGCGTGCGCGACGCCTGTCAGCAGCATCGCGAGAATTACGCCGTTTGCCAGCTTCATCATTTGCCTGTTTCCTTGCGTCCGGACCATCCACAGGATCCTAGTGCGCCGAATGCCGTCTCGGCGTGATTGAAAAGTTGTCACGGGCAGTTTTCGAGCGCCTGTCGCTTGAGCCAAAGAGGACGGAGGCAATTAATTTTGGCCAATTCCCTGCGTCCCAAATGCTGGTCCGCAACCCGGCGGGAGTGAAACTCTCCTAGCGCGCTGCAGCCGTCGATGAGCCGAGCAGCTCGTTCAGTTGCGAGAACTGCTCCTCAGTGCAGTTGCTGCTGCCGGAGGCGATGGCCTCGTCCAGCGCTTCCTTCGATGGGTGCAGGTCGTGCATGACGACGCGCGTCTGCCCGTTCTGTTCCTCGAAGGTCACCGTGGTGACCGCGCCGCCGTCGCCGCCTTCCTCGTTGGTCCAGACCACCTTGGAGTAGGGCGTCACCTCCAGATAGCGGCCGTAGAACGCCGCCGGCTGCTCGGAGCAAGGATGGCCGAACTCGAGGCGGTACGTGCCGCCCGTGCGGGCATCCATCTCGCAGGCCAGAAAGGTCATGCCGATCGACGCCGGCGCCCACCACTTGCGGAACAATTCCGGCTTCGTCCACGCCTCGAACACCAGGCGCGCCGGTGCGTCGAACCGCCTTGTCACGACCAACTCGCGGTCGGAGACCCGTTTCACTTCTGTGCCGTGGTTGCCGCGATCACTTTCTATTTTTGTGTCCACTGGCCTTCTCCTGTCGTTTGAGTTCGTCTATGACGCCGTCGAGCGCGTCGAAGCGCTCGCTCCATAGCTGTTGGTGGCGCGCAATCCAGGCTGCTTCCTGCTCCAGACGTTGCGCGCCGAGCGTGCAGGTCCGCACGCGGCCGACCTTCTGGGTCGTGACCAGACCCGCCTGTTCCAGCACATCGACATGCTTCTTCATGCCGGTGAGTGACATCCGGAACTTGCCGGCCAAATCGGTAATGGAGGCATCCGCGCGCCCGAGCTGCTCGAGCACGCCGCGCCGTGTGATATCCGACAACGCGGCGAACGAGGTACTGAAGGCGGTGGACGGATGATGAACCATATGGTTCAGTGTTTCGCAAAAATTGGCGGTGCGCAAGTGCCTGCTGAAATCAAAAACAGAGGTCCAAAACAGGTGGCAGAGTGGAATGGCACTTACTTACAGTAAGCGTGAAAGCCTGCTTCTTCGTCATTCCTGCGCACGCAGGAATCCAGTGACTTCAGACGTTGGCAGACCATCGAAGCCGCTGGATCCCCGCCTTCGCGGGGATGACGAGCTTAGGTAAGTGCCGTTCGTGTCTGAGCGCACTTTTTTGGGGTGGGCCTCTTGGAAATTCGGCTCTGACATCGGTAGTTTGCTGATACCTCGGATGATTTGACTGGAATACGCTGCCAGCAAGCTCAAGAGGGGTAACTCAAGTTGGCGAGAGTCGGCCGAGGACGCATGTCGTCTCGGGCGTTGCACGTGCTTGCGCCATAATTGTCGCGACCGTCGGCATGCTGCCGGCGATGGAGTCTGCGCATGACCGACAACCTCAACCTGCCGCTGCCACGCGGGATGCCGGCTTTGGCATGGAGTGGCGTGTTGCCGTTTGCGCTGGCCGTCGTGGCTGCGATAGTTACGCCAACGTCAGCTGGGTTCGCTGCGGCGGTCTTCATTTCCTACGGCGCGGTGATCCTGAGTTTTCTCGGCGGCGCGCGCTGGGGTCGCGCCTTGGCTACTGGCGCCGGGTTGGGCCGATTTGTCGAAGCGATTTTGCCCAGCCTGATCGGCTTTTCCGCGCTGTTGTTGCTGCACGTTACGTGGGTGGCGCTGTCGCTGCTGGCGACCGGTTTCGCGATCTGGCTGGTGATCGACCAGCGTGACGCGTTGTGGTCGCCCGCCTACAAGCGCATGCGCCTGGGGATCAGTTTGGCGGTGCTGGTCCTGCATGCCGCGTGGCTGGTGATCTGACCTCCGATTGCTGACGTTGAGCAAAGCGCTCAGGGCAGGGTGGTCCGGCTTTTTCGGACACGTTCATTGAGCACTCGTCGCCTCGTCATCAGGCGGATAAAGGCCGAAAGGTAATGGGACGAAAAAGGGGACGGCGGCAATCAATTTGGGTTAATTCCCTACGTGCCCGTTCGGGCAGGCTGGGGTTCGGTTTCGCCTGGCGACTGCACACGCACGGGCGGAAACCCCACGATGTCATAGGTCGCCGAGGCGATGCCGATACCGGCGGC
>JALYXN010000071.1 GCA_030947085.1 Pseudomonadota bacterium
GCGAGCCACTGGAGCCGGACCGCTGCTATCGCTATCTGGTGGAGCAGGGCGCTGTACGCTGCACAGCCGGTCACCAACACGCCATGCTCGGGCGCGATCTGCTGGCGCTCGAAGAGGACGCCATGCCGGACGATCGAGGCCTGAAATCGCTGCGGGACATGATGCGCCAGATTATTCGCTTCCATCTCGGCGGCGGCGAGTTGCGTGCCTGGCGCGTGTTGTCGATGGCCGTCTCGCGCCGCCGGGAGTCTGCGAGCTAGTACTTGCGGTAGGGCTCAGCCATCCAGCGCCTGTAAGGTCGTCGATAGCGATCTGCGAAAACCGGCCAAGCTGATGGGCAACGATTCCGGACGGTCCAGTTGCCCCTGCAGCAACACCGCCTGCGCCGAGAGCGCCGCCGCGCCGCAGAAGCCACAGGACGATCGCAAACGGTGCAACCGATCCCTCAGCGCCGCGGGATCCCGACTCAGTGGATCGAGTTCCTGCTGAAGTACGATCAGCTCCTCTCGCAGCAGCAAGCGCAGCGCACGCATGGTGGTCATATCGCCGCTCGCGGTCAGCGCCGCCTGGTCATCGAGCAGGCGTTTGTCGGGCGACCCGATGTCGACCAAGGCAAGCACGCGTTGCAGATCAGCCAGCCCACAGGGTTTCATCAGGATGTCGCTGAAGCCGACGGCCAGCAGTTTTTCCCGATCCACCGAACTCAGCTCGGCGCTGGTGGCGATGGCGACACTACCGGCCGATTGCGCCAGGATACTGCCATGCAATTCGACCAGCACCTGCATAGCCCCCGCCCTGGGCATGCGGAAGTCGAGCAGCAGCAGATCGAAGGCACAGGCGCGAGCCCGATCCAACGCCGCCGTGCCATCGGAGCACGCCTCCGGACGGGCGCCGAGCACGCGCAAGCCGTCGCATAGAAAGCGGCGACTGGCGGGGTCGTCATCGGCTACCAAAACGGTCGGGCCAAAACCCGGGGCACGGTTTGAATCAGAGTTTGCAAGGGGATGGGGCATGACGAAATCCATGTCGTTCAGCTTAATTTGTCAGAATGGCGCCACATGCGTTCGACATCAAGCCATCCTTTCCTGATTCTTTGCCTGCTCCTCGGCCTCGGCGCCGTGCAGTCCGTGCGCGCGGACGTCGTGCTGGGAGCCCGATCGGTCACCCTGCCGGGCGCCGACCTGCACGATGTGTCAGCAACATTCTCCGCTGGCGAGCCTGGCGGACTCAGCCTTCACCTGACCGCAGCGCAGGCCAGCGTGCCGTCCATGGGCTGGCGGCGCGTCGGCCTGACCCTCGTCGGCAATCTGCAGCGCGACGATCGCCTGCGCTGGATCCTCGATGGAAACATCCGTCTGGCCGGCGCACGCGGCGGTGCGCTCAGCAATGCGCATGTAACCGTGATCGTCAACGGCACCGCTAACACTTTGCTGGTCGATATCGATCAGGGCAAGGCGCATGTTGGCGCCGCGTTGCCGCTCGATCAGCCGACCCACGCACAGATCCGACTGGACCATGTGCCGACCGGCTGGCTGAGCGGTTTGCTCGGTACCGTGTGGTCGGGCCGACCCACCGGCGGCAGGATCGACGCACAACTCGGGCTCGACCTGCGCGGCCAGGGGCTGCAGTCGTCCGGTCAATTCACCCTCACTGGCGCCGGCTTCGATACGCCCGGCGGCACGCTGGCGGGGCAAGGGGTAAACGCTTCGGGACGGTTCAATCTGGATTCAACGTCCGGCCCCGCACAGCTCGATCTGGATGCCAGCATTCGTGGTGGCGAGCTGCTGCTGGGGTCGATATACGCCAAGTTGCCGACGCAGCCGGTGCAGCTGGATCTTCACGCTATCGCGCAGGGCGGTGCCTTTGCTCTCAGCAAGCTGCATATCAACGATCCAGACGCGCTGCAGCTGGACGGAGCGCTGGCGTTCAATGCCAAAGGCGGCCTCACCAGCCTGCGTCTGAACAGTTTTCATGCCAGTTTCCCGGCCGCTTACGACCGCTACGGA
>JALYXN010000144.1 GCA_030947085.1 Pseudomonadota bacterium
GCTCTTCGTTGTGACATCAGAGCAGGAGCATCGCGACTGAAGTCGCTCCTACATGGGCTTCTCTAGAGTTCGGGCGACTCTGGGGTACTACACCGGCCAGTCAAACGCCACATACGTGTTGTTGAACTGGGGGTCTTGCAGACCGCCACGGACTCTCAGGGCTACGCCGCCGGCGACACCGTCGACGTCGAGCATCTGACCATCGGCGAAATGCGCACCCAGCGCCTGCAGTTCGATCATCTTTTCGCACAGCAGGCCGGCGCGATCGACAGAACTCTGGGGCACATGGCGGATGCTGATGTCGGGCCGGCCGAATTTGCGCATGCCGCGGGTGTGCACCCACGAGCGGCCGCCTTCGGTCTCTTCGTCGCAGAGGATCAGCAGGTGGTTGCGAATGGGTGCGCCGTCGTGAACCAGGTATTTCTCGCGCCACTGGTCCGCACCGAGCAGGCTTAGCGTCTGGGGGTCGAGAATCGCCACCCCGCCGATGTCGAGCAGGCCGGCCAGCACACCCATGGTGTCGCGCAGGTAGCCGGTGGCCTGGCTGTCTTTCAAGCTGCCCCGCACGACCACGACTTCCGGTGCATCGAACGCCAGCTGGTACACCTGCGGCGAGTCCTGCTTGAACATGCGGCCCAGCGAACCTTTCAGCGGATAGCCTTCCCATTGACGCAAGGCGGTGTGGTAATGGCTGACCGATTCGATTCCCCCCGGCAGCCCAACGCTGCCGTAGTCGGCCGATGGCACGCGCACCGGCTCGAACTTCCCGAACACGTAAAACTGCAGCAGGATCTCTTCGTCGCTGGGCTGCCAATGCGGTCGCTGCCAGGCAGGGATGGTGATCTTTTGACTCATGGGAATCCTTGGATGGGTGCCGCTCAGCGCGTTTCGCTCAGCGGCAGCACGGATTGCTGCAACTCGATGCGACCTGTGCCTTCGTTGATTTTCTTGAATTCGGCGCGACTCACCGAGACATAGCGATCGTTGCCCCCGATCTCAACCTGCGGCCCTTCGGTCACTGCGCGGCCGTGTTCATCCACCCGCACCACCATGGTGGCCTTCCGCCCGGTGTGGCAGATCGTCTTGATCTCTTCCAGGTTGTCGGCCCAGGCCAGCAGATAACGGCTGCCCTCGAACAACTCGCCGCGAAAATCGGTGCGCAACCCAAACGCCAGCACCGGCACGTTGAGTCGGTCGACCACGTCGCTGATTTGCCACACCTGCGCCTTGGTCAGGAACTGCGCCTCGTCGACGAATACGCAATGCAGCGGACCGCGCTCGGCGATATCGGCCTCGACCCGTTCAAACAGGTTTTCGTCGGCGGAGACGCGCAACGCGTCGGCTTTCAATCCGATACGGGAAGCCACCACACTTTCGCCGAAACGGTTGTCCAGCGATGGCGTGAAGATCAGCGTGCGCATCCCGCGCTCGTGATAGTTGTACGCGCTCTGCAGCAGGGCAGTGGTCTTGCCGGCATT
This sequence comes from Pseudomonadota bacterium, assembly GCA_030947085.1. Lineage (GTDB taxonomy): Bacteria > Pseudomonadota > Gammaproteobacteria > Xanthomonadales > Rhodanobacteraceae > Rhodanobacter. Next base: position 1,479 of record JALYXN010000144.1, read on the forward strand.
CATTGCCGAGTAATAGAAATAAAGCTTGGCCATGGGCAGGGATTCAGGTCGTGACCTCGCATGGTAACGCGGGCGTCAACCATTGAACGCGGGTGTCAAACATCCTACGAGGCCCCGGGATCACGCTTTGTCCAGCGGCGTGTCGCCGCCGCTGAACCCTGCGCGCGCCTGTTGCAAGCGGTAACGGCGCTCGGCGCGAACCCGGCGCCAGTCGGCCAATACATTCAAACCGTAGATCAGCTTGAACAGGCGCAATTTGCGCAACACGATGGGCGTGTCGTAGAGATCGCCGGCCAGCATCGAGATCACGCCTTGCTCGATCTGCCAGTCATTGCGCGGTTCACGGAACATCGCCTGCATCACCGGGCCGTTGAAGCGATAGATGAAGAACGAGAAGCGTTTCATTGCCGCACGCTGGCGTTTCTCCAACCGGCGCATCAGCGACATTTCCCGTCGCGGTTCCTTCAGCGCAAGGTCGACCATTTCGGCGGCCTTTTCTGCACCGCTCATCGCCAGGTATACGCCGGAGGAAAACACCGGGTCGAGAAAGGCGAAGGCGTCACCAACCAGGATCCAGCCCGGTCCGCCCATGCGCTTGGCGTCGTAGGAATAGTTGCCAGTGACACGCACTTCGTCATCGACCAGCTCGGCGTGATCCAGCCGCTTCCACATCTCCGGGCTCAGCTGCAAGGTTTCCTGCAGAAAGGCCACGGCGCTGCGTCCCTTCCGCTGCTTGAAGAAGTCCGGTCGCGCCACCGCGCCCACGCTCATCTTGCCGTCGGGCAGCGGAATCATCCACATCCAGCCGTGCTCGAATCGATAGATGCTGATGTTGCCTGCATCCTCCCCCGCCCGGGCTTGCGCGCCTCGATAGTGGCCGAACATCGCCGCGCTCTGGTGCTCGCTGTTCTTGCGGCGGAGCTTGCCG
>JALYXN010000189.1 GCA_030947085.1 Pseudomonadota bacterium
TGTGATGGGCATCGGTGGACTCGCCATAGCCCAGCAGCTGCGGCGCCTGCGGTGCCGTGTCGGCGCGTTCCAGCAGGGCGAAGCCCGCCGCCTCACCGATGGAAATGCCGTCCCGTGCGCCGTCAAAAGGCCGGCACGCCGCGGACGACACCAGCTCCAGCGCGTTGAAGCCAAACAAAACGCTGTCGCACAGCGTGTCGACTCCACCGACCACGGCGGCGTCGATCAGACCCAGCCGGATCATCCGTTCCGCATTGGCGAATACCTTGGCGCTGGACGAGCACGCGGTGGATACGGTCAAACCCGGACCCTGCAGCGCCAGCGCCGCGGTGACGAAGGCGACCAGCGAATGCGGCGCGTGCAGCAGCGGCCGCAGCATGTCGTCGGGAAAGCCGCCATCGGGGTCGAGTCGTCGATAGGTCTCTTCGGAGGCACCGATGCTGGAGGTGGACGTGCCCAGCAGCACGGCGACGCGGTTGCTGCCGTACCGTTCACGCGCGGCACGCACCCGATCGATAAAGCCATCCTGATTCAAGCCAAGCCAGGCCAGCCGGTTGTTACGGCAATCCCAGCTGGCCAGGCTGGGGGGCAGGGCGATGCTCTCCACCTCGGCCACGCGACCTATCCAGCAGCTCAACGGGACGCTGCCGAAGTCGTTGGTTCGCAGCCCGCTGCGAAAATTGCGCAAGCCGTCGAGCTGGGCAGCCAGCCCATGACCTAGCGCGGATGTGGCGGTGTAAGCGGTAACCGCGAGTGGTGGTGTCAGGTTGGGCATCAGGAAAGCCTAGCGGCGGAGGTACAGCTTGCCCAGTCGGCGGCGGCTGTGCAGTCGGTAGCCCGATGGTTGCCAGACACGCATGAAGACACTGCGAACTGTATCCGTACCGAATGGCACCTACTTCAGCGTAAAAACCTCATTCTGCGTCATTCCTGCAAGGCGCTGTACCACAGCGAAGCGGTCACGCAGGAATCCAGTGACTTCGGACCTTGCCGGACCATTGAAGCCGCCGGATCCCCGCCTTCGCGGGGATGACGAGCCTAAGTAATTGCCATTCGTATCCGTACCGCTAAGCTGACGTTTCTGCCGCAACGAGATGCCTGCGTGTCGCCCAAGCCGTCCGCCCCGCCAAGCCGCTGGCGCTATCTGCGTGATGGCGATGTACTGCACGCCTTGGGCATCACCGTGCTGGCGGTGGTGTTGAGCGGCGGACTGGTATGGCTGGTCTACCTGATTTGGGTCGTGCGGATTGCCGCCCGTTCGTCGCTGGACACGCCCGCCCGGATGACGGTGCTGGTCTTCGGCTGCCTGCTCGCCAACGACGAGCCTTCACTGGAGTATCAACGCAGGCTGAATCGCGCACTGACCCTGGCCCAGTCCGGCCAGACCGACCGCATCCTGGTTCTGGGCGGCTGCAGCGGCGGTCGGCGCAGCGAAGCGGCCGCCGGACAGGACTGGCTGCAGCAGCATGGATTGCCCGACGGCGTCAGCGTGGAAATGGAACAGGACTCGATCGACTCCCTGGAGAACCTGCGCCATGCACGCCGCCTTCTGCAGGAGTCTGGCGATACCGACCTGCCACGAGTGGCGCTGGTGACCAGTCGCTATCACCTCGCCCGCTGCCTGATGCTGGCGCAGCGGCTGGGTTTTGATGGCGTGCCGGTGCCCGCGGAGCCGACGCTGCCGTGGCATCCGCGCTACCTCGCCCGCGTGCTGGTCGAATCGGGTTACGTCATGTGTATGGAGCTGGGGTTGCGCTGGGCTCGGCTGCTGGGCCTGCGACGCATGGCCAGTCGGGTGCGCTGAGTTGCGCATGGCGCGACACCGCGCCACAACGGCGCTGGCGCCCGCTCTTGCTAAGCTCGCCGCAATGAATCCATAGGTGCCGCAATGAGCCATCAAGCCCAGCTTGCCGAAACCTTCCTGCGCGGCCTGCAGGATCGGATCTGCGCCGCGATCGAGCAGGTCGACGGCAGCGCAGGGTTCGAACAAGACGCATGGCAACGGCCGGCCGGCGGCGGCGGTCGCACGCGCGTGCTTCGCGATGGCGCCGTGTTCGAGCAGGCCGGCGTGAATTTCTCGCACACGCTCGGCAAGACCTTGCCGCCGGCCGCCACCGCCCGCAAGCCGGAGCTGGCCGGCAGTCCGTACATGGCTGCCAGCGTGTCGCTGGTGTTGCATCCGCGTAATCCGTACGTGCCGACCTGTCACGCCAACGTGCGTTATTTCGAGGCGACCAAGCCCGATGGCGAGGTGGTGTGGTGGTTCGGCGGCGGTTTCGATCTCACCCCGTTCTACCCGTTCGACGAGGACGTGCGGCATTGGCATGCGGTGGCGCGCGATCTGTGCGAGCCGTTTGGTGAAGCGGTCTATCCGCGCTTCAAGCAGGCCTGCGACGACTACTTCTATCTCAAGCATCGCGGCGAGACCCGGGGCGTCGGCGGACTGTTCTATGACGATCTTACCGAAGGCGGTTTCGACCAGTGCTTCGACTTCATGCAGGCGGTGGGACAGGGGCTGCTCGACGGCTATCTGCCGATCGTCGAGCGACGCAAGGACATCCCCTACGGCGAGCGCGAGCGCGAATTTCAGCTGTACCGCCGCGGTCGCTACGTCGAGTTCAACCTGGTCTACGACCGCGGCACGCTGTTCGGCCTGCAGTCTGGCGGACGCACCGAATCGATCCTGATGAGCCTGCCGCCACGGGTGCGTTTCGAATACGACTACACCCCCGAACCCGGCTCGGCCGAGGCCAAGCTGGCCGACTACCTCAAACCGCGCGACTGGGTATAGATAGCCACGAACCGTAGGAGCGCACCCTGTGAGCGATGCTCCTCGTTGTCGTAACGGAACAAGGGCATCGCGCATAGGGTGCGCCCCTACGTGAGGTTTACGGCGTCGCACCGCTGAACCAGCCGTGCATCTTGTCGACCAAAATGTGGCATTCGACGGGCGAATTGACGCCCACGGTGGCTGTAACCCTTGAAGCACTTGTGGGAGCGACTTCAGTCGCGATGCT
>JALYXN010000203.1 GCA_030947085.1 Pseudomonadota bacterium
ACACCCCTATGAGCACAGAAAAAAAGGTCAATTGCTTGACTGGCATGCGGGGAAAATCCTTTGCGGTTCACAGCATTGGCCGCCTGCAGAGCTGACGACGTGACAAGGTAGTGAACTTAGCAAGAAGAAACCCGATGGATGTTGGATCGAGGTTAAGTAAACTCTGTCGTTTCAAAAAGCCATGATGGACCGCACGGTTTCGTTCAACATCATGATTTTCACGTCAATTCAGGCGCTGTGACGTTGGACCTGATGCTCGAGCCCCAGCTGCATCTCCTAGCGCGGATCAGCGTAATCCCGAGCGCCGAAAATGGCAGTTCCAATCCGCACTTCGGTGGCGCCTTCCGCGATAGCCAGTGCAAAATCGCCACTCATGCCCATCGAGAGTCTGGGCAGTTGGTGACCTTGCGCAACGCTCTGGTCCCGCAATTTTCGCAGCAGGCGAAAGCAGCCACTTACCTGCGACGCATCGTCCGAATGGGTTGCCAGGGTCATCAGGCCGCGTACCCGCAAACTGCTAAAACGGCGCAGCTGATCAAGAAAACCGGGCAAGTCCGCGGGCGGCAAGCCGAATTTTCCTGGGTCCGCCGACGTCTTGACCTGAATCAGTACGTCGAGCGAACGCCCCTCGCGCTGCAGGCGTCGATCCAGCGCCTCGGCCAGTTCCAGCCGGTCCAGCGACTGGACCTCGCTGGCCAGCCGGGCAACGTCCTTCGCCTTGTTGGTCTGCAGGTGACCGATCACTACCCAATCGATGCCGCAATCGGCCAGCGGCCCGGCCTTGTCGCGAATCTCCTGCACCTTGTTCTCGCCAAAACGGGTCAACCCCAAGGACACCGCCGCACGTATCAACTCGGGACCAAACGTCTTGCTGACCGGAAGAATGTCGACCGTGGCAGGATCCCGCCCGCTCTGCACGCAAGCATCCGCGACACGGCGACAAACCTGCGCCCAGTTGCTCGCCAGCCCGGCGGGATCGGTGTCCACGTTCAATCCGCTGCTCAGGCCGGGGCGCCTTGTTGATGGTGCTGCGCCACCACTTCGGCGACGACCATGCTGACCTTCTTGCCGGTGGGAATGTGCAGGAACTCATTCGGACCGTGTGCGTTGGAGTGCGGCCCCAGCACCCCGGTGATCAGAAACTGGGCTTTCGGGAATTTCTCTCCCAGCATGCCCATGAACGGAATACTGCCCCCCTCGCCCATGTAGGCCGCAGGTGCGCCGAAGTAGTGTTCCGACGCATCGCTGACCGCCTTGGTCAGCCACGGCGACAGGGCCGGCGCGTTCCAGCCGCTGCCGTCCTTTTCTACCTCGAAGGTGACCTTGGCGCCGTAAGGCGGATCCTTTTCCAGCAGTTGCTTGACGAAGCGCCCCGCCTCGGCACCATCCAGCGTGGGCGGCACACGCAAGCTCAGCTTCACCGCCGTCTGCGGGCGCAGCACATTGCCGGCACTGTCCAGCGACGGCATGCCGTCCACGCCGGTGACGGCCAGCTGCGGACGCCAGGTGCGGTTAAGTACCAGTTCGCTCAGATCCCGACTGACCGGCTGCATGCCGTCGACCCACGGAAACTTGCCGAAGATGGCTTCGCCGAGCACCCCGGCCGATAGCCTGGCCTGTTCGAGGCGCTCGGCCGGAATCTCCACGTGAAGTTCCTTCGGCTTGATTTGCCCGGTCGCCGGATCCTCCAGGCGCGACAAGAGATCGCGAAGAATGCGAAAACTCGACGGCACCACGCCGGACGCATCGCCGGAGTGCACGCCCTCTTCCAGCACCTGCACGCTGAGGTTGCCGCCGGTCATGCCGCGCAGCGACGTGGTAAGCCAGAGCTGGTCGTAGTTGCCGCAGCCCGAATCCAGACACACCACCAACGACGGGCTGCCGATACGCGATGCCAGATGATTGACATAGAACGGCAAATCATAACTGCCCGATTCTTCGCAGGCCTCGATCATCACCACACAGCGCGCGTGCGGAATACCTTGCTCGTGCAATGCCAGCAATGCCGCCAGCGAGCCGAATATCGCGTAGCCGTCATCGGCGCCGCCGCGACCATACAATTTGTCGTCCTTGATCACCGGCTTCCACGGACCGAGGTCGTCAGCCCAGCCGGTCATTTCGGGCTGCTTGTCCAGATGGCCGTAGAGCATCACGGTGTCGTCGCCCTGGCCGGGCACTTCGATGTAGATCAGCGGTGTGCGCCCTTCCAGCCGCACCACCTCCAGGGTTGCCCCCGGCAATTGACTCAACTTCGGCGCGGCCCAGTCCTGCATCAGCTTAACCGCCGCATCCATATAGCCGTGCTTCACCCACTCGCTGTCGAACATCGGCGACTTGTTGGGAATACGAATGTATTCAACCAGTTGTGGAACGATTTCGTCATCCCACAAACGGCTTACAAATCGAGAAAGGCGGGCAGTATCCATGGTCGAACTCCATCTGACGATCAGGACGCCAGTGTAGCAGCGCGCCCATTAGGCCTTCGTGGACGCTGACAGCCAGAACGGTGATACCCACAGCCGTCATCGACTCGCACGCACGTCTGATTGCCCGCCATGCCGACTGCACGCGTCACGGCGAAAAGTGAAGCTGGAACAGCGGCAGCAGGACGCCGCCCATCATCACTCAAGGAGTAAACCCATGTTCCGTAAACTCGCCCTATTTGCACTTGCGCTGTCCTTCGGCGCTTCGTCGATGCTTTGGGCCGCCACCCCGGTCGACATCAATCACGCCAATGCTTCCAAGATCGCCAAATCACTCGATGGCATCGGCAAAACACGGGCGCAGGCCATTGTCGACTTTCGCGAGGCCAACGGCCCCTTCAAGAAGGTGGACGACCTGAGTCATGTCAAGGGCGTCGGCAAGGCAACGATCGAGCGCAACCGCAGCGCGATCCTGCTGACCGAGGACGCCGCCGCGATGCCCGCGGCCACCGCCAAGGCCAAGAGCGAGAGCAAAAAACACGCCGCCAAAAAGTAGCGCTCCGCGGAGCGCCCCCAGAACCTGGCCCAGACGGCGCGACCTTCGTTGGTTCGCGCCGTCTGCGCTACACTCGCGCGCCCGCACAGCGTTCGCAAACTCTAATGATCCTTCCGCGCTATCACATAGCCGCTTCCACGATCCCCGGGGCGGGCAAAGGACTGTTTCTGGACCAGGCCATCAAGGTCGGGCGCATCCTCAGTGCACCGGACGGCATCGACCGCACCTACAGCCACGCGGAAATCGCCGAATCGGCGCGGCTCAGCAAGCAATTATATGCCTCCGCGCGCTGGTTCGAGGATCGCTACACCCTCTCACCGGACTGGCCCGATGAGTGTTTCATCAACCACAGTTTCAGCCCCAATGGCCTGTGGCATCTGGGTTTTGTTTTCGCCACCGCCGATCTGCCGCCCGGTAGCGAGATCACGGTGGACTACCGACACCTGCTGCCGCCGGGGCAGGCCGAGGATTTTGTCGATTCGGCATCAGGTGAGACAATTACGGGATTGTCCTGGCAGGAAAGCCTTGCCAGCAGCACCCACGCGCTTGCTGAATTGCTTGCTGCACACCCCAACAGAACGTGATGTCCGATATTCCCACACTCGAAACGGCCCGTCTGCGACTGACGGCGCTGACCGAACAGCACTTTGAAGACTACGCCGCGATGCTGGCCGACCCGGTAAGTACCCGCTGGGTGGGCGACGGCCAACCACTGGACCGCACCAACGCGTGGCGCTCACTGGCCATGCTGCTCGGTCACTGGCAGTTACGCGGTTGCGGCATGTGGGCGCTGGAGCTCAAAGACACCGGCGAGTTCATCGGCCGCGCGGGCCTGATGTATCCCGAAGGTTGGCCGGATCTGGAACTGGGCTGGATGCTCAAGCCCGACCATCGTCACCAGGGCTACGCCACGGAGGCCGGCAACGCCGTGCTGGACTTTGCGTGGAGTCAGCTGCGTGCGAGGCGAGTGATCAGCCTGGTGCATATCGGCAACGAGGAGTCCGATCGCTTGGCGGAGCGCCTGGGTGGCGAACACATCGAGGACATGGATTTCTACGGCAGCCACAACCATGTGTTTGCCTACTATCCGCCGCATCGCGAGCATCGCCG
>JALYXN010000212.1 GCA_030947085.1 Pseudomonadota bacterium
GGCCAACGGCATCGCGGCTGAAGCCGCTCCCACAAGATCAAACCCACAAGCCGTCCTACGGGATGTTGCCGGAAGTTACGTGACGGCCAGCGGCAGGGTTGGCGCGCGGCGCGACATGGCGATCAACACCACGCCGATCACCACCAGCGGGATCGACTGCATCTGACCCATCGTGACCCACTGGGTGCCGAACAGATAACCCAGCTGGGGATCCGGCACCCGCACGAACTCGACCGCAAAGCGGAAGCATCCGTACAGCAGGGCGAACAGGCCCGATACCAGATAGCGCGGCCTTGGCTTGAGCGATACCAGCCAGATCACCACGAACATCACCACGCCTTCGAGCAGCAGTTCATAAAGTTGCGAGGGATGCCGAGGCAAGCGGTCTGGCGCATGCGGAAAAATCATCGCCCACGATACGTCGCTGGGTTTGCCCCACAACTCGCCATTGATAAAATTCCCCAGCCGCCCCAGGCCCAGACCGATTGGCACCAGCGGCGCCACGAAGTCGATGGTGTCGAAAAAGTGCAGCTTCTGCTTGCGCGACCACCACCAGCCGGCCGCAAGCACGCCCAGCAGACCACCGTGGAAGCTCATGCCGCCATCCCAGACCTTGAAAATCGTCTGTGGCGCGGTCCAGATCCAGTCGATGTCGGCATAAAACAGCATGTACCAAACGCGTCCGCCCACGATCACGCCCAGCATCCCGTAGAACAGTAGATCGCCCAGCGCATCGCGCGTCACCGGCAAACGTCCGCGCCGGCGCCGATACTCGCCGAGCACCGCCACGAAGAAGAAGGCGAGCAGATACATCAGCCCGTACCAATGCACCTGGACGGGGCCGAGATGGAACGCGACCGGGTTGATATCAACGACAAAAGGCTGGGACATGATGGGCGGGCTGACTGGCGGACAATCGGCGAGTGTAACGGGCAGCAAAGTCTGGCGTGACTCCCGACAGCCAGAGCACCCTCACCAAAAGGACTCCCTCAGTCGCCAACCTCCCCCTGCCAGCAAGCGGAGAAGCAAAGCCAGGCACTCCGTTTCGGGCGCAGTTGGACACCTACTCCCTCCCCTGCTCGCAGGGGAGGGCTGGGGTGGGGTCGCTCTTGATCTAACCGACACCCTTACCAGCCTGAGCGAGCCCGATCAAAGCAGCACGGGGCGATCCGGCAGTTCGTCGGAAATCACCTTGTCGTTGCCCGGAAAATGACGGAGCAGCAACTCGTCCGCCGCGGCGATGCCTTGCAGCGTACCCTCGCGCCAGCGCTCACTGGCGTAAGCCTCGCGCATCTGCAGGCAGATGGCGTCCCACTCGGTCGTGCTGACTTTCGCGGCGATGCCGCGATCGGCGACGATCTCGATACGATGCTCGGCCAGCAAAATGTAGAACAGCACGCCGCTGTTGCATTCGGTGTCCCACACGCGAAGCTGGGTAAATACCTGGCGTGCGCGAGCCGTGGCGTCGAGGCCTTGCAACACCGCCAGCGGAGGAAGCCGTGACTCGATCGCGAAGCAGATCTCTCCTTTGTGGGTACGCTCGCTGGCGGCAATCGCGGCGGTAATCTCGTCCAGCAACGTGGTTGGAAAACGCTGGCGCAGGTGAAACCAGCTGCCGAAAAGGTTGGTCATCAATCGCTGCGTGCGTGTCATCACCAACTCCCCGACGAGCCGCCGCCACCAAAACTTCCACCACCGCCGCTGAAGCCGCCACCGCCGCCGAACCCGCCGCTGCCACCGCCGCCGAAGCCACCACCACCGAAACCTCCGCCCCAGCCACCGCCGCCAATCGAGCGGCCGCCACCACCGGACATCAACATGACCACGCCGCCAGCAATGGCGCCCAGTATGCCGGCGCCTGCGGAAATCAGCAGCCACAGCAGACCACCCACCACGATGGCGCCCAGCGGCACCCGTATCCAGGTACCGAGGCGACCCAGAATGCCACGCAGAAACAGCGCCGCAAACAGGCCTATCATCAGCCCCCCCTGTAATCCGGGGCCACGGGAACGCTCTTGCTCGGCATTGCCTTGCACCGGTGGTGGCAGCGCTTCGCCATTGATCAGTTGGGTCAGTGCACCCACGGCGTCGTTGATGCCACCGAAGTAGTCGTTGCTACGGAATTTCGGCGCGATGTACTCGCGGATGATTCGGGCGGTGGCGGCATCGGGGATGGCACCCTCGAGGCCGTAGCCCACCTCGATACGCACTTGGTGATCGTTCTTGGC
>JALYXN010000235.1 GCA_030947085.1 Pseudomonadota bacterium
CGGTTTCTTACGACTTGGCCCAGCAGCTCGCGCGCGAGGGGGCCGATGTCGAGCAACTGGTTGAGCGTTGCGGATTGTCCCGTGACGAAGCCACGTTGGTCCGGCAGTTGCACAGTCGCGCGCTGAGTTAGGCGGCGGCGCCAGGTAGCGCCCGCCTATTCTTCGGCGGCGTCGTAGATGGTAGCCAACACGGAAGCCGCCGCGGCGTAAAGCTGTACGGGAACGTCATCGCGCAACCTCAATGCGACCAGCAACGCAGCGATCTGCGGTTCGTGATGCAGCGGTATGCCCAGCGTGCGGGCGCGGGCCAGCATGGCGTCCAGCGATTCGGCCGGCATCGCGATGGGTTCGCTAGCGCCACTGGCCAATCGCAGACTGACCTTGCGATAGGTCGGTGGAAGTGGCGCGTTCATGCGGTCGCCTGCAGCAGCACCGCACTGTACCGACTGGTCGGTTGCGGCAAGCCCACCTGACAACTGAGCTGATCCAGCAGCAGGCCGCATGCGGCAAGCCGCTGGCGCAGCGGTGTGAACTGGCGTTCCAGGCGCTCAGCCGTTTCCGCCTGTTCGGCCCATAGCCGTACCGAAAGCCGCGGTTCGCGCAGCTGCAGTTCGCCCTGCACCGGACCCAGCGAAGGCAGGTCCAGCGCGAACCCCAGCGTCCAGCCGGGGAAGTCGTCGGTCGCCTCGTTGAGGTATTCCAGATGCAGCTGAAGTACGTCGCGGCCTTGCTCGCCCTGCAACGGAATCTCGATCATCCATGCCGGCACGGTGGTCGCCTCAAGCTGCGCCACTTCCACTCGGGCCACGGCGGCTTTGACATCGCCCTGCAGACGGCTCAGCAGTGAGCTTACGTCGTCGGTGTCGGCTATCAGTGGCACCAGCATCCGCGGTTGCGTCTGCAGCCCGCGTTGCAGCAGGGGTGGCGGCGTATCGGTACGGCCTGCCATTGCTGCAGTCGAAGCGTTCGACGCTGCGCTCGAGGCGTCCTGCTTGAGTACACCAAGCAGCCGCACCAGGGCGCCTTTCCAGTCGTCCTCGGCCAGGCCGCCTTGCGGCTGGGCCAGCTGTGCCTCGAAAAATAAGCCGCTGCGAAGGATCGCCTGGCGCAGGCCCTCGCCGCTGGTGACGTCGGCCGGCGTACGTATGGCCTGTTCGAGCATCGCCAGTGCGGTTCGCAGATCCGGCGAAAGCTGGCGCAACGACGCACGTTTTGAGAGTGCCCCGAGGGTAGCCAGCAGCGGCGTGTAGCCATTCTGCTGGGGCAGCCGCTCGAGCAGGGCGCGCTGGAAGATCTGTTCCGCGGGAGATGTCGAGGAGGAAAGAACCTCCAGCAGCGGCTGGGTACCCGCGCTCAGAACGCGCACCTGGAATTGTGCCGGCAGTGGATCGCTGGTGACCTCGGTTTCCACGGTCAGAGCGCCGACCTGCAGCACCAGCTTTCCCTGCGGGCTTACGCTCAGGGGTCGCGCCGACAATACGGTACCGATGCGCCAGCTCTGCGCCGTGGTACCGGATGCTGCGCCGGCCCAGGTGAGGGCGGCGAAACTGGTGGGCTGGATGATCAAGGAAAAGTCCTGCGAGGATTCGCCTGGCATGGTTTGAACGGGCTCCGTCCATAGGGAATAACGGCCGCCAGCGCACAAACTTGAGGCTGACCTTCGCCACCTCAGGCACAGCGAAAGCCGCCCGCAATATCCCTAAAGCGATCGCTGACACGGTCGATAAGTCTCTCGTCAGCGCAAATCGCGCAAGTGGAGTGGTGGCATGGCCGGCAAACGGGCGGCAAGCAGAAAGGAAACAGGTGTAACAACTTCCGCGGGTGCTCCAGCGGCGAACCATGTCCCAACTTGCGCCGGAGCGACCGAGATCGTGTTGCCGGCGGATTGCCGGATGGCGGCACAGCCAGCGCTGAAGGATCAGCTGCTGGGCGCCCTGGGCGCCGGTGCGGTTGTGCTCGACGGTGTCGATGTCGAGCGCGCCGACACCGCCGTATTGCAGTTGCTGCTGCTGTTTCGGCGCGAGCTGACCAGGCGCGGCGGCAGCTTGAGCTGGCGTGGCGCAAGTGATGCCCTGACCGAGGCGGCTGCCGTGCTCGGCCTGACCCAAACATTGGAAATGCCGGCCCCCGCGCCGGTCTGACTCGAGGTGGCAAGATGGCAAAGATACTGGCGGTAGACGATTCGACATCCATGCGCGGCATGGTGGCATTCACCCTGCGTGGTGCCGGACACGAAGTAACCGAGGCTGAAAACGGCCAGTTGGCGCTGGACATCGCTCGCGGCACCTCGTTCGAGCTGGTGCTGGCCGACGTCAACATGCCGGTGATGGGCGGCATCGCGATGGTGCGCGAGTTGCGTGCGCTGGATGCGTACAAGGGCGTGCCGATCCTGATGCTGACGACCGAGTCGCACACCGAGAAGAAAATGGAAGGCAAGGCGGCCGGCGCCACCGGCTGGCTGGTGAAGCCGTTCGATCCGGAGCAACTGCTGGCCACCGTCAAGCGCGTGCTGGGCTAAACGTCGATGAGTGCGGTCGATCTGACTCAATTCCACAAGACCTTTTTCGATGAAAGTCTGGAAGGTCTCGATGCCATGGAGGCCGCCCTGCTTGAACTGGGCGCCGGTTCCAGCGACGGCGAACTGGTGCATACGATCTTCCGCGCGGCCCATTCCATCAAGGGCGGCGCCGCGACCTTCGGCTTCGCCGACGTGGCTGCGTTTACCCACGTCGCCGAATCCCTGCTGGAGGAAGTGCGCAGCGAGCGCCGCGCGGTGGACGCGGAGCTGATCGAGCTGCTGCTGCGTTCGGTTGATTGCCTGCGCGCCATGCTGGGCCGTTCCAGCGCCGGGCAACCGGTGGGCGATGCAGAAAGCGAAGGCCTGCGTGCCGAACTGGTGCGTCTGGTCAGCGGCGAGCAGGGCGAAAGTACTGTCGTGGGGACCGCCCCGGCTGCCACCGTCAGCGGCTGGGAAATCATCTTCACTGCCTTGCCGCACCTGCTGCGGACAGGCAACGATCCGATCCGGATTTTCCGCGAACTGCAACAGCTCGGCAAGCTCGAGGTGGTGCGCGCGTTCATCGTCGATGGCACGCCGGAGCAGCTGGCCGAGATTGATCCGACATCATGCTACATGGGCTGGGCGCTGCATCTGCACGGCAACGTGTCGCGCGCCGACGTCGATGCGGTATTCGACTGGCTCGATGGCGATTGCGAGCTGGTGATCAAGGGCCTGGTCGAGGC
>JALYXN010000255.1 GCA_030947085.1 Pseudomonadota bacterium
GTGGCGACCCGCGCCGCCCGTGCAAATGACGCCTCGGCACCGTACCACCAGGCGGTCTCCAGCGCGGCCAGCGCGCCATGCAGCGGCGAGGCGGCATCCATTTGTGCGGCGAAATCCGCCGCGGTCCCCTGTTCGAGCTGGGCCATCGCGGCCAGCACCGGCCCTACCCAACGATCGGTGGGCATCGCATGCGCTCGTTCGTCATCGAACAGCACCTGGGTCAACGGGTGGCGACCGCCACTGCTGGCGGCGCCGGTCAGCTCCTCGGCCCACCAGTTGAGTTTGGCTGCCGCCACCTGCGGCTCCCTGATGCCATAGGCCGCGCCAAGCAGCTCCTGCTCCAGCGCGGCCAGCGCCACGTGCCCCGGATACTGCCGGCCATCGACAAACACCAGCGCCACGCGCTGCTGCGGCTGCACCGCCAGCCACTTGTCGATGAAGCCTTGCAACACGGCACTTTGTTCCGCCAGCTCGATCATGGCGCAACCGGTTCAAGTTGCAGCAGGCGCGTCAGCTCAGCGGGGTGATCAAGTACCACGTCGGCGCCCCAGGCATGCGGGTCGCCACCATCGAGATAACCCCAGGTCACCGCCACGGTAAACAGACCCGCCGCCGCCCCGGCCTGAATATCGCGCTGATCATCACCGACAAAAAGGGTATGCGCCGGTGTCAGACCCGACTGCTGACAGGCCAGCAGGACCGGCGCGGGGTCGGGCTTCTTCACCGGCAACGTATCGCCCGAAACCACCGCACTGGCGCGCGCCGACCAGCCGATCCGCTGCAACAGGTCATCGGTGAGGTAGGCCGCCTTGTTGGTGACGATGCCCCAGCGCAAGCCAGTCGTCTCGATCCGGGCCAGCAAATCATCCACTCCCTCGAACGCCCTCGTCTGCTGCGCCATCACCTGCTGGTACAACTGCAGATAACGGGGTACCAGAGCCTCCAGCGCCGGCTCGCCGCGGCCGGCGAAAGCACACCGGAGCACCGCGCGTGCGCCACGTGATACCACCTGGCGCACGGGTGCGTACGGCGGCGCATCGACGCCCTCCTCCGCGCACTGGGTCACCAGCGCGGCGTACAAATCCGGCGCGCTGTCGAGTAAGGTGCCATCGAGATCGAACAGCACGCCCTCGATGGTTGGCGGCAGACGCTGGCTCATGCCGGCTTGTGTGCGCTGAGCAGGTAGTTGACCGCGGTGATCTTGCTGAGCCACGCCTTGCGATTGATCGGGTTGTAGCCAAGCCCCGAGACCTCGTCGAGCTCCAGGCCCGCGTGACGAAGCAGTCGCCCAAGCTCGGAAGGTTTCAGGAATTGGGCATAGTGATGGGTGCCGCGCGGCAACATGCGCATCACGTATTCCGCACCAACGATCGCCGCGCCAAAGGCGGCCGGGGTGCGATTGATGGTGGACATGAACAGGCGACCGCCCGGTTTCAACATCGTCGACAGATCATTCACCAGCGCCGCCGGATCGGGCACGTGTTCGATCAGTTCCATGCAACAAACGGCATCGAAACTGCCCGGCTCGCTGGCGGCGAGATCGGCCGAGGACTGTACGCGATAGTCCACGCTGAGGTTCGACTCGTGCAGGTGCAGCCGCGCGATGTCGATGACCTTCTCGCCGAGGTCGATGCCGGTGACCATGGCGCCGGCGCGCGTGAGCGCCTCGCTCAGCAAGCCCCCTCCGCAGCCGACATCCGCCACGCGGGCACCGTGCAGATCCGCACGTGCCGCGATGTAGGCGGCACGCACCGGGTTGAGGTCGTGCAACGGCCGCGACTCGCCGTCCGGATCCCACCAGCGGGAGGCGAGACGGTCGAAGCGCGCGATTTCCTCGGCACTTACGTTGGCTGTGGTCTGCATCGTCAAATCCTCATTCATGGCGTTCGAGTTCAATGCGCGTGCCATTCGTGCACGGTAATTTCCCAACCGCCGCTGACATGGGCCGGGTCGCTCTCGGCGATGCCCGTTGCCTCGGTCAGATCAGCCGCATGCATCAGATAGGCACCGCCGGACGTGTCTGCGAAGGGACCTGCCGGCTCCACGCGCGCCTGCTCGCGCAGGTGGTCGAGAAAGGCGAGGTGCAGTGGCACCATATCCGGGTCGAAATGCGGACGACGAATCACCATGACCAGATAGCGGTTCATGCAGGAACTCCGACTCAGACGGCGGCGATGCGCTCGCGCCAGGCGCGAGTCTTGTCCAGGATCGCCGCCGTGTCGATGTCGATCAGCTCGCGAGCTGCCAGCTTGCGCTTGCCAGCGATCCAGACATCCGTCACCTGATGGCGACCACAGGCATAGACCAGCTGCGACAAGACATGAAACAGCGGTTGGGTTTCCAGGTCGCTCAGTCGCACGGCGGCCAGATCGGCCTGCTTGCCGACCTCGATAGAACCGACTTTGTCCTCCAGCCCAACAGCCCTGGCGCCATTGAGCGTGGCGGCGCGCAGCGCGAATGCCGCATCAAACGCCGCGGCATCCTGCGCCACCGCCTTCGCCAGTTGAGCGGCCGTGCGCATCTCGCCGAACATGTCCAGATCGTTGTTGGAGGCACAGCCGTCCGTACCGATCGCCACGTTGACGCCAGCGCGCCGGAACTTCTCCGCCGGACAAAAGCCAGAAGCCAGCTTGAGGTTGGATTCCGGGCAGTGCACCACCGACACGCCGGCCTCGGCGCAGGCGGCAATTTCGCCATCCGTGGCCTGGGTCATGTGCACCGCAATCAGGCGATCATTGACCAATCCAAGCTTCTGCAGCCGCTGGAACGGCCGCAGACCGCTCTTGGCCTTTTCGTCCTCGATCTCCTGCGCCGTTTCGTGGGTATGCAGGTGCACCGGAATATCCAGTTGGTCGGACAACACGCGAATCCGCTCGAAGCTTTCGTCGGACACGGTGTAGGGAGCATGTGGCACAAAGGCCGTGCTGATCAGCTGCTCGCCGATAAAGCTGTCGTGCACAGCGCAAGCGCGCTCGAAATATTCATCCTGGGTCTTGGCCCAGGCGGTCGGAAACTCGATCACCGGCAGGCCCACCACGGCGCGAAAGCCCATGCGCCGATAGGTTGCACCGATCACGTCGGGGAAGAAATAGTTTTCGTTGGCGCAGGTGGTTCCGCCGCGCAGCATCTCGGCCACCGCGAGTTCGACACCATCGCGCACAAACTCCGGCCCGATCACCTTCGCCTCCGCCGGCCAGATGTGCTGTTGCAGCCAGACCATCAACGGCAGATCGTCCGCCAGGCCCCGCAGCAGGGTCATCGGGTTGTGGGTGTGGCTGTTGATCAGGCCCGGAATCAAGGCGTGATCAGTCAGCGCCACCCGCTCGCGCGGCGCGTAGGCCGCGCGTGCTTCGGCGATCGGCAACAACGCCACGATGCAGTCATCGTTCACTACGACGGCATGGTCTTCCAGCACCACCGCATGCGGCTCGACCGGGACCACCCAGCGCGCTTCGATCATCAGGTCGACGGACCGGGGCTGTAGTTCACTCATGACGAAGGACTCCTGATTTCAAATAGGCGAAGGGCGGCCATCCTTGCGGCGCCGCCCCCGTTACCGTCATTCCAGCAAAAGCTGAAACGCTCCATCACAGCGAAGCAGGGCATCCATTCATTGATGCCGTGCTGTTTCGTTGGCGAAGGGTTCGATGTGCTTCGCACGATTATTTCACTGGATCCCTGCCTGCGCAGGGATGACGGCCGGCAAAGGCGCGGGCCAGGCCCGCGCCCCGGTACGTCACTTGGCGCGGCTGTCGTACTCGCCGGTGCGGGTATCGACCTTGATGATCTCGTCCTGATTGACGAACAACGGCACACGCACGACGGCGCCTGTTTCCAGGGTGGCTGGCTTGCCGCCGCCGCCGGAGGTATCGCCACGTACACCGGGATCGGTCTCGGTAATCTTCAACTCGACAAACTTCGGCGCCTGCACGGCAACGATGGTTCCGTTAAAAAGCGTGACGGTGCATTCTTCCTCGCCCTTGAGCCATTTCCACGAATCGCCCATGGCGGCCAGGGATGCCGTCGCCATCTCGAAGGTCTCCATGTTCATGAAGTTCCAGACCCGATCCTTGCCGGTGCCGTCGATAAACGACAGCTGCATGTCAGTATCGGTGGCATCGGCTTCCTCGAACGAGTCGCTGGACTTCAGCGTCTGCTCCGTGGTGCGGCCGTCTTTCAGATTGCGGATGCGGATGCGGGTGAACGCCTGGCCCTTGCCGGGCTTGACGAAGTCTGCTTCGGTGATGATCCAGGGATCGCCGTTATGGAGGATCTTTCTGCCGGTTTTGACATCGTTTAGGCCGAGGGTCGCCATGGGTAATCTGCTCCGGAGTCAATTTCGCCCAAGGGGCGGTAAAATGGATGTTTGTCACGGGCTTTACTGCCCGATCCAAGGCCGTCCATGATAACCGCAAGCCCCCACATCCGCCTATCGTCGCCCACTCCCGACTGGCGCGAGCTGTGGCGCGATGCCATCACCGACCCCCGCGAATTGCTGCAAGCGGTCGGATTGAGCGAGCTTGCCGACCGGCTGCCACCGCACGACGCGGGCTTCGCCCTGCGGGTTCCGCGAGGGTTCGTGGCGCGCATGCGGCACCACGACGTCGCGGATCCGCTGCTGCTGCAAGTGCTGCCGCAGCTCGCCGAACTGGATGACGTCCCCGGATTCGTGGTCGACGCGGTAGGCGACATGGATTCGCGCGCCGCTCATGGGGTGCTGCACAAGTACGAGGGACGAGCGCTGCTGATTGCCAGCGGCAGTTGTGCGATCAATTGCCGCTACTGCTTTCGGCGGCATTTTCCCTACGGCGAGGAAATCGCTGCCGCCGGTCAATGGCGGCAGGCGTTGGAATACCTGCGGGAGGATCACTCGATCAATGAGCTGATCCTGTCCGGTGGCGACCCGCTATCGCTGGCCACCAGCAAACTGGAGGAGCTCAGCCGTGGCCTGGCTGATCTACCCCATGTCATCCGGCTGCGGATCCACACCCGCCTTCCGGTCGTGCTGCCCGAACGGATCGACGCGCCGCTGCTGTCGTGGCTGGAGTCCCTTCCGCTGCAGAAGGTCATGGTGCTGCATGCCAATCACGCCAACGAGATCGACGCCCGCATCGACGAGGCCTGCGCCCGCCTGCGCCACATAGGCGTTACCCTGCTCAATCAATCGGTGCTGCTGCGCGGTATCAATGACGACGAGGGCGCGCTGGCGGACTTGTCCGAGCGGCTGTTTTCCGCTGGCGTGCTGCCGTACTACCTGCATCAGCTCGACCGGGTAAAGGGGACGGCTCATTTCGAGGTCGACGACAGCCGTGCACTGGCGCTGATGGATGGCCTGCGTGCGAGGCTGCCGGGTTATCTGGTGCCCAAGCTGGTACGCGAGGTCGGTGGCGACGCCGCAAAGCGCCCGTTGTAACTTCGGTTCGCCTGACCATCGCGCGGCGTTACGCTGGCGGCAGCTGAAGGAATCCGCTACAAACGGGTACCTGATCATTTCTACCAACCCTCGGCTCTTTGTGGTAAACGGAAAATCCAAGGCCTCATGAAAAAAGATTACGTCATCAAGATCCTGTTCATCGAGGACTCGCTCGAGGAGGCGGAGCAGATCATCAGCCTTCTGCGCAACACCGGCATTGCGGTGCGGCCCGCCCGCGCCACCAATGTCGAGCAGTTGCAGGAAGCGGTCGGCGAACTCGAACCCGATGTGGTGATGTTTGACCCGGCCATTACCAGCGTGAAGCTGGATGACGCCGTGAAAATTCTGGATGCCTCCGGCCGCGATTACTCATTGCTGGGGCTGGTCGCTGCATTGGACGTATCGGTCGTCGCCGACCTGTTCATGCAGGGCGCGCGCGGGGTCGCCCTGCGCACCCACCCGAAGCAGCTGATTTCCGTCCTGCAGCGGGAATTCGAGTCGCTCCAGACCCGACGCCAGGTGCGTCGACTGGAAACCGCCCTGCGCGAATCCGAGCGGCGCTGCGACGCACTGCTGGACTCTTCCACCGATGCGATCGCCTTCGTCCACGAAGGCATGCACGTTCGTGCCAACGATGCTTACCTGGAAACTTTCGGTTACGAAAGCTTCGACGACCTGCTCGGCTTGCCGGTTCTGGACATGGTCAACGCGAAGGAAGCCGACCAGTTCAAGGCGCTGCTTCGTGGACACTCCCATCAGGAAAAGGTCGCGTCTCAAATGCCTGTGCATGCGCGGCGCGCTGACGGCAGCCAGTTCGAGGCTACTGTGGAGTTCGCCCCCGCCACGTTCGAAGGTGAGCCGTGCCTGCAGATCGTATTCAGACGTCAACTGCTGGACCCCGCCGTGCTCGAACAGCTGCAGCGCGATCCGGTGACCGGCTTGTTCAATCGCGCGCGCATGATCGAATGCGTCAACGATGCCGTGGCCGCCGCGGTCAAGGACAAGAAAGGCCAGTCATTGCTGCTGATCGAGCCGGACAACTGGGCCTCACTGGTTAGCGGCATCGGCATCGGCAAGGCCGACGAATTGCTGGCCTCTTTTGCCGAACGGATCCGCATCCTGCTGGGCAGCGACGATATCGCCGGCATGCTCGCCGAGCACACCCTCGGCGTGGTGCTGGATTCCCGCTCGGACGATGCGGTCAAGGACTGGATCGCGAAACTTCAGCAGAGCATCAGTAGCGAGATCTTCGATGCGGGCAACCGCTCGATCTCGGTCACGGCCAGTGTGGGCGGCTGCCTGCTCGGCGAGAAAAATGCCAATGCGGAGCAGCTGCTGGACCAGGCCAGCAATGCCTTGCGGATGGCGCAAAGCCTCGGTGGCAGTCAGGTTGAACTGCACGATCCCGCCGCGCGGGAAAAAGCCGACGAGGAACGCGATCGCTACTGGCTGGAGCTTCTGCGCGAGGCGCTGGAGAAAGACCATCTGGTGCTTTATCACCAACAGACAGTCAGCCTGCAGGATGCCGACGGCGACTATTCGGAAATACTGTTGCGCATGAACGGACCGCAAGGCGAGGTTCTGCCGGGCTTCTTCATCCCCATTGCCGAAAAGCACAACCTGATGGGCGCCATCGATCGCTGGGTGCTGGACAAGACCATCAGCGCGCTTCAGGTGCGCGAGAGCCAGGGTCAGAAAACGACGTTCTTCGTCAAGCTCACAGCCACGTCGCTGGAGGAGGGTAGCCTGCTGCCCTGGCTGGAGCAACGACTCGCCAAGGCGAAACTGAGGCGTGGCCACCTGGTGCTGGAAATGACCGAGAGCAAGATCATGACCATGCTTCGTCCGGCGCAGGAGTTCGTCAACGGCTGGAAGAAGCTGGGCGGACGTTTCGCGTTGGAACAATTCGGCTCGGGCCTGAACTCCTTTCAGCTACTCAACCACATAGACGCGGACTACCTGAAGATAGACCGCAGTTACATGGCCGAACTGCCGCAACAACCGGACAGCCAGAAAAAGATCAGCGACATCTGTCGGCAGGCACACGAATTGAAGCGCGAGACCATCGCCGAATGGGTGGAGGACGCGACCAGTACATCGATGCTGTTCGCCTGTGGCGTGGATTTCGTGCAGGGCAATTTTCTGCAAGTACCCGAGCGCCTGAGCTGATCCGGGCTGGGCTGATCAGCGTCATCGCTCCTGAAAAGAGCCGATTGAAACATCGAGCCACGAAAA
>JALYXN010000257.1 GCA_030947085.1 Pseudomonadota bacterium
CTTTCGTGGATCCGACCACGCTGCACCTGCCGAGCAACATGATCGGCGTGGTCGGCCCGAATGGTTGTGGCAAATCCAACATCATCGATGCGATCCGCTGGGTGATGGGCGAGAGCGCGGCCAGCCGACTGCGCGGCGATTCCCTCACCGACGTGATCTTTTCCGGCTCAAATACGCGCAAGCCGGTGGGTCAGGCGACGGTCGAGCTGATCTTCGACAACGCCGAGGGCACGATTCAGGGCGAATACGGCAAGTACGCCGAAATTTCGGTGAAGCGCCAGGTGACCCGCGACGGCCAGTCCGCGTACTACCTCAACGGCGCGCGCTGCCGCCGGCGTGACATCACCGACCTGTTTCTCGGTACCGGTTTGGGCCCGCGCAGCTATTCGATCATCGAGCAGGGCATGATCAGCCAGATCATCGAGGCCCATCCGGAAGAGTTGCGCACGCATCTGGAGGAGGCTGCCGGCATCTCCAAATACAAGGAGCGTCGCAAGGAAACCGAAAGTCGGATCAAGGCGACCCGGGAGAACCTCGATCGCGTGCGCGATGTGCGCGACGAGGTCGACAAGCAGCTCGATCATCTCAATCGTCAGGCGCGTTCCGCCGAACGCTGGAAGGCATTGAAGGAAGAGCAAACCCGCAAGGAAGCGGAGTTGCGGGCGCTCGAATATCGTGGCCTGAAAAGCCAGCACGATAGCGAGGGCGCGGATTTGTCCGCCGCCGAGACGGAAATAGAGAAGCAGCTGGCCGGCCAGCGTGACATCGAGGCCCAGCTGGAAACCATGCGTGAGCGCCATACCGACGCCAGTGAGCACGTAAATTCGGTGCAGGCCGAGGTTTATAAGGTCGGCGCCGAAATTGCCCGGGTCGAGCAGCAGGTTCGTCACAACAAGGAGACTGCCGAACGTCTCCAGCGCGCCCACGGTGATACCGAGCGCGAGCACGCCGAGCTAGCCGCCCACATCGCCACCGACATCGAACAGGTCGAGACGCTTAGGATGGCCCTGGCCGAAGGCGAGCCGAAACGGGAGGCCCTGCAGCAAATGCAGGAAGACACCGGTGAAGCGCAACGCAGTACCGAGCTGAAGCTGGCGGATTGGCAGCAGCGCTGGGACAGTCATACGCGCAACGCCGGCGAGTCCAATCGTGCCGCCGAGGTGGAGCGAACCAAGCTCAATTACCTGGATCGCCAAAGCCTCGACCTCTCGCGCCGCCGAGAAGTGCTCGAAACCGAACAGAAAGCCACCGATGTCGCGGCGCTTGACGCGGCCGGCGAGCAACTGCATGTCGAACACGATATGCAGCGCGAGCGCGTCGAAACGCTGGGCGCACTGCTCGATCAACACAAGACCAGCCACGAGAAACTGCTCGAGGACGAGCGCCAGGTACAGTCCACCCTGAACGAGGCGCGCCAGCAGCTGCAATCCGCGCGCGGTCGGCACGCCTCGCTGGAGGCGTTGCAACACGCAGCCCTCGGCCAGGAAGAAAGCGCGGCCAGCGAATGGCTCGCCCGTCTCGGTCTGGACAAGGCGCGTCGGCTGGGTTCGTCGCTGCAAGTGGACAGCGGTTGGGAGTCGGCCGTAGAAACGGTGCTGGCGGGCCTGCTGGACGGCGTGCTGGTTGACGATCCGCTGGTTCTGGCTTCCCAGTTCGATGATCTCGGTGAGGCGGATCTGGCCTTGCTCGGCGCGGCCGAGGGAGAGCCTGGCGCGCCGGACAGCCTCGCCGCCCGCGTGCGCGGCCCGGCCGCCGCATTGCAGCTTTTGTCCCGGGTGCAAACCGCACAGACGCTGGAGGAAGCGCGCCATCGCGTGAGCTCGCTCGACCCGCAGCAATCCATCATCACGCGCAATGGCGAATGGCTGGCGCCGCAGTGGGCACGCATCCGGCGCGCGCAGGGCAATCAGGTCGGCGTGCTGGCACGCGAACGCGAATTGCGCCTGCTGGTGGAGCAGATCAGCACCTTGGAAGCGCAGTTGGAAGAGTCCAGCGAACAACTGGATGATCTTCGCACCGGCAAGTTCGACGCCGAACGGTCGCGTGACGATGCCCAGCGCGAGCTTTACAACGCGCACCGGCGTCAGTCCGAACTGGCCGGCCAGCTGCAAAGCCATCGCGGCAAACTGGAGACTGCGCGCGCCCGTGCCGAGAAGGTCACTGGCGAACTGTCCGATCTCGCCGCTCAGGTCGATGAGCTGCAGGATCAGACCCGCGACGCCCGTGCCCGGCTGGACGAATCGGTCGGCCTGATGGGTGATTTGGAAGATCAGCGTCGCGAACTGGAAAACGAGCGCCGCGCCTTGCTTGAGGCCCGCGAAGAGGCGCGCATGAACGCGCGTGTAGCGGCGGACCAATCGCATTCGCTGGCCCTCTCACTCGAATCGAAACGATCCTCGCTCGCCTCGCTGGAACCGGCGCTGGCGCGGATGGACCACCAGCGGCGCCAGATCGAGGCGCGCCGCACCGAAATCACCGAGCAGCTGGAGGC
>JALYXN010000285.1 GCA_030947085.1 Pseudomonadota bacterium
GCGAAGCGATGCAGCGGGCGTCATTTCAGACCGAGCTGGCAGCGGACGAACTGCGGCGCTACCAGAAGTTTGCCAAACCGGGCCAGCCCTCGGCGCATGTGGTGCAGATGCGCAAGCAGCAAGGAGCGGCGCGGCTGGCGAGCAGTCAGGCGCGGCAGGTATTGAACGTGGCGGCAGCGAGCTTTGTGCGACAGGCAGCTATCAAGGTGCCGCCGCGGCTGACGATCGACGTGTTTATCAGCGAGTGGATCAACCGCAACGTGCCGATAGACGCTACGCCGACGACTGCTGGCGACGCGTAATCGCCTGCGGCACTATTTCCGGCGCGAGCCGCGCAGGCTGTCGATCGAGAAACTGGCGATCTCGCCACCTCCGGCGCCGCGCCGTGGCTGCCCCACCGGCGGACCCCACGCGTGTGCGCTGACCACTTCCCAGGTGGCCGGAATGCGTCCGTCGTCGCGCATGGTTTCGTAGGCCGCCAGCATGCGCTGATAGCGCGCCTTGCCGGTGAGTCCGCGAACCTGGGTGCTGTCGGCATTGGTGGCGCCGAGGCCCTGCAGCTCTTCGAGCAGCTTGCGCGGTTCGCTGTAGGTCAATGTATAGCGAAACACATCCAGCACCGGGTCGCGCAGACCGGCGTTGAGCATCGCGTCGCCGACGTCGTGCATGTCGAGGAATCGACTCACATGCGGTTGCTGATCCGCTTCGGCCCACGCGGCGCGCAATTCCTTCAGCGTGTCCGGGCCGAAACTGGAGAACACCAGCAGGCCGCCCGGTTGCAGCACGCGCATGCATTCGCCGAACAAGGCGGGCAGGTCGTCGATCCACTGAAAGCACAGGTTGGAATGCAGCACGTCGACACTGCGGTCGGCCAGCGGCAGCGCAGTCGCTTCGGCGCACACGCGGGCGAACGGTTTGCGCCAGCTGCTGTGTTGCTTCGCCGCGCGCAGCATTGGCAACGCCAGGTCGATCGCGATCACTTCCGCTTTCGGATAGCGCTGCTTCAGCAAAGCGGTGCCGCGGCCGGTGCCGGCACCGACGTCGACCACGCGCAGCGGTGTTTCGGTATAGAAGTCCAGACGCTCGAGCAGCGCCGCCTGCACTTCACGCTGCAAGACGTCGTGCTGTTCGTAGCTTTTGGCGGCGCGGCCGAAATGGCGGCGGACCAGGGATTTGTCGAGGTGGAACGTATTCATCAAATCAGGCTCATCGCGAGGGAGTAGTCAGCAACGGCTGCAGCGCCTGTACCACGGCATCGACGTGGCCGAAGAACGGCGCATGTCCGGCCTGGGGTATCTCGGTATAGCTGCCGCCGCACTGCGTGGCGGACCACTGCATGGCTTGCGGCGGCACCAGTCGATCACGCCGGCCGGCGATCCACGCACTGGGTACAGTGAGGTCGGGCAGCGCGACGCGGCGGTCGCCGTGCTGCAGAATGCGAATGCCTTCCTGCAGCACACGCAAGTCGGGTTTGCCGCGAGCAAACACCAACGCATGCAGATGGCGCAACTCGGCGCGCGGATCGTCGCTGCCCATCGCTTCCAGTGCCAGGAAGCGCTCGATCGTGACGTCGTAGTCGGTTTCCAGATCGGTCGCCAGCTGTTGCACCAGAGCGGCGTCGCCGCCATGTGGCCAGCCCGCGTCGCGCACGAACTTCGGCGTGGCGCAGAGCATCGCCAGCCCGTGCACCTGCCGTGGACGTTCCAGTGCAGCGGTCAGCGCGATCAATCCGCCCAGCGACCAGCCCAGCCAGAGTGCTGGTGGGGTTACGTCTGAAATGGCGGCGGCACACACGCTTGGTTCCAATGGCAGCTTGCAGTCACGCGAATAGCCATGGCCGGGCAGATCGACCACATGCATCGTGCACTGATCGGCCAGCGCGTCGACCAGCGGCTGCAGCACACCGCCATGCATCGCCCAGCCGTGCAGCATCACCAGCGGCACCGGGCCGTGGCCATGGACGTCCACATGCAGGCTCATGCCCCGCTCTCATCAGATTCAGCGCTCCCCGCGTTCGCCTCCTCTCCCCTGCGGGGAGAGGATTGAGGTGAGGGGCGGGTGCTCGCGGGAGAGTCGAGCGAAGCATGCTCCGAATCCGTGTCCCCGCCAGATTGGCCCCTCACCCCAGCCCTCTCACCCGCAAGGGGACTCCCCAGGGGTCGCCCAGAGGGGAGAGGGAGCAAATCGTTGTTCACCGCCACGCGACTGTCAAACACGAAGCAGTCGCCATCCCAGTGGCGGCCATCGGTCTGCTCGAGATATTTCAGAATGCCACCCTCGAGCTGGTAAGCATGCTCGAAACCGATGTCGCGCATGTGCAATACCGCCTTTTCGCAGCGGATGCCGCCGGTGCAGTACGACACGACGGTCTTGCCTTCATAGCGGGCGCGGTCGGCGGCCAGTGCTGCCGGCAATTCGGTGAAGCTGGCGATGCGGTAATCGACCGCCTGCGGAAACTTGCCGATGTCGGTCTCGTAGTCGTTGCGGGTGTCCAGCAGCACCACCTCGCGCCCGTCGCCGTCGTGGCCTTGATCGAGCCAGCGCTGCAAGGTGGCGGCGTCGACGGCCGGCGCGCGACCGCCCCCGGGACGGATTGCGGGCTGGCGCATGGTAATGATTTCGCGCTTCAGTCGCACCCGCATGCGCCCGAACGGCACATCGACGGAGAGCGACTCCTTCGGCGTGATATCGGCGAAGCGCGGATCGTCGTGCAGCCAGATCATGAAGTCGTCGATCATGTCCCGGATGCCGGCCAGGAACAGGTTGATGCCCTCGGGCGCCAGCAGGATCGTTCCCTTCAGGCCAAGACGCTCGCAGCGATCGAGCAGGCGCTCGCGCAGCGCTGGAAGATCGTCCAGCGCGATGAATTTGTAGGCAGAGATATTGACGATACGCATGCGGACTATCGGTACAGCAAACCGGCAATTATACGCGTGGCAGCAAGG
>JALYXN010000292.1 GCA_030947085.1 Pseudomonadota bacterium
TTTTCGTCAAGCCTGTGCCTCGAATTATTCGGGCAAAAATTCCTTCAAGGCCTTGACCAGTTCCTCTTCCCTGATCGGTTTGGTCACATAGGCCTTGGCGCCTTGGCGCATGCCCCAGACCTTGTCCGTTTCCTGATCCTTGGTGGTAACCAGAATGATTGGTATGTGCGCCGTATCGGCATTTTTGCTGATCGTGCGTGTGGCCTGAAATCCATTGAGGTTCGGCATCACCACGTCCATCAGGATCAGGTCCGGCATTTCCTGCTTGGCGACTTCGACACCGGCAGCACCGTCTTCGGCGGACAGGGTCTCGTGCCCGAGTTTTTCGACGATTCGCTTGATGCCAAGCAATTGCGACGGAGAGTCGTCGACGATCAAGATGCGTGCCATAGAGTAAGAATTCCCTTCGAGTTGGTTGATTCTAAGCCGTGCTGTCGGTACTTCCAAGCTTAGTCTGGTCGATCCGGGCCGTGAACACGCACCAGCGTGCGTCCGAACGAGTCGCCGGCCAACATACGGGGAAATGTCTGCGGCAGCTGTTCGAGGCTGATTTCGCTGGTGGCGATGCGATCGAGATGCCGTGGCTTCCAATGGCTGGCCAGACGTTGCCAGATGAGGTCGCGGATGTCGCGCGCCGCGCCGGCCGAGGCAATACCCAGCAGGCTCGCGCCCCGAATGATGAACGGCATGACCGTACTGGCCAGTTCCACGCCGCCAGCATTGCCGCACAACGCCACATTTCCGTAGGGGCCGATCAGCGGCAGCAGACCACTCAGCATGGGGCCGCCAACGTTGTCCAGAGCCCCGGCGAAGCGAGTCGAATCCATCGGTTTGCCACTGAAGTCGAGCTGGTGACGGTCGATACATTCAGCAGCGCCCAGGCCTTTGAGGAAGTCGAACTGATCGCTCTTGCCACTGATCGCATGAACCTCATAGCCGGCGCGGCTGTAGATGTCGATGGCCAGCATGCCAACGCCGCCGCTGGCACCGGTAACGGCAAGCGGCCCCATGTCCGCGGTCTGTCGGTTGTCCTCCATGCGCAGCAGCCCCAGCGCCGCGGTAAAGCCGGCGGTTCCGATGATCATGCTCTCTCGCAGCGTGAGACCGGCGGGTAACGGAATCGTCCAGCGCGCGGGCAGGCGAATGACTTCGGCATAGCCGCCGTCGCGCGTCTCGGAAAGACCGCTGCCCGTACACAGGACGGCGTCACCTTCCTTGAACGAAGGGTCGGTCGAGGCGATCACGTGGCCGGCGACATCGATCCCGCCATTGAGCGGATAGCGGCGAAGGATCCGTCCCTTGCCCGTACCGGCAAGCGCATCCTTGTAGTTGACCGACGAGTAAGCCACCTTGACCAGCACTTCGCCCGCCGACAGCGTGTCGCTGTCGATGGTTTCGATGCCTGCCCGATAGCCAGCATCATCATGGTGGATACGAAAGGCCTTGACCGCGTTCATGTCGAATCCGTGGGTGGTCTCATCGAGTGGTCAGGCTTTGACGCTGGCGGGGCCGATCACCTTGGCGGCGTGGTCGCCTTCGTAACTCGCCATCCAGTCGAACAGGGCGGTCATCGAATCGCCAAACCAGACACTATCGCGCTGCCCGGGCCGCACGAAGCCCTCGTCGACCATGTGCCCCATCATCGTGCTGAGCGAGCGATAGTAATCGCGCACGTCCAGAAACGCGCAGGGATAGCGATGCAGACCAAGTTGCGCCCAGGTCAGCATTTCGAACATCTCGTCCAGGGTGCCGAAACCACCGGGCAGGGCGACAAACCCTTCGGACAGTTCGTACATGCGCGTCTTGCGCTGGTGCATGGTGTCGACCACCTGCAGCTCGGTAAGACCCGGATGGGCGACCTCGAGCTCGACCAGTTGACGTGGAATGACGCCGACCACTTTGCCACCAGCCGCCAGCACGGCGTCCGCCAGGGTGCCCATCAAACCCACCTTGCCACCGCCGTAAACCAGCACCAGGCCGCGTCGGGCCATCTCGGTGCCGAAGGCACGGGCCAGGTCGGTGTATCCAGGGTGGTTGCCGCTGCTGGAGCCGCAGTAAACGCAAAGGGATTTGATGTCTGCCATGCCATTCTCCAGAAGCGCGAAACCCGTCCTTGAGAGACGGGTCGCGAGAAACGTGAACGAGGGCGGCGAGCCGCGCGCCCTCAATTGCCCTTGTGAATGGCGCGCTTGTCGACCGAGAGAGCGGCTTCGTGCACGGCTTCGGACAAGGTCGGATGAGCATGGATGATACGCGCCATGTCTTCCGCCGAACCCTTGAACTCCATCGCGACCACGCACTCGGCGATCAGCTCGGAAACGCCCGGCCCCACCATGTGTACACCGAGGATCCGGTCGGTCTCGGCATGGGCGATCATCTTCACCTGGCCGATGGCCTCGTTCATCGCCACGGCGCGACCGATCGCGGCAAACGGGAAGCTGCCGATCTTGTACGGCACGCCTTCGTCCTTAAGCTGCTTCTCGGTCTTGCCGGCCCATGCAATCTCGGGTTCCGTATAGATCACCCAAGGGATGGTGTCGTAGTTGACGTGGCCGGCCTTGCCAGCGATCCACTCGGCCACCGCCATGCCTTCCTCGAAGCCCTTGTGAGCCAGCATCGGCCCGCGTACGGCGTCGCCCACGGCCCAAACGCCGTCGACGCCGGTGTGGCAATGCTCGTCGACTTCAATGCGGCCACGCTCGTCCAGCTTCACGCCGGTGTCGTCGCCCAACAAACCGTCGGTGTAGGCACGACGGCCCACGGCCACCAGCAACTTGTCGACGATCAAGCTGTGATCGCCGTCCTTGTCGGTGTAGGTGAGATGGACTTCGTTGTTCTTGATCTCGGCCTTGGACAGCTTCGCGCCCAGCTTGATGTCGAGACCCAGCTTGCCGAATTCCTTCAACGCGACCTTGGCGATGTCGGCATCGGCCGCGCCCAGGAAATCGGGCAAGGCTTCGAGCACCGTCACTTCAGCGCCGAGGCGACGCCAGACGCTGCCCAGTTCCAGGCCGATCACGCCGGCACCGATGACGCCAAGGCGCTTGGGTACTTCGGTGATGTCGAGCGCGCCGGCGTTGTCGATGATGAACGTGTTGTCGAACTTCGCGAACGGCAGTTCGATCGGCACCGAACCCGAGGCAAGGATCACATTGGTAGCGGAAATCGTCTGCTTTTCACCGTCGTTGCCGGTGATCTCGACCTGGTTGCCTTTGAGCAGCTTGCCCTTGCCGAAATAGCTGGTGATCTTGTTGGCCTTGAACAACTGCGCCACACCGCCGGTGAACTGCTTGACGATCTTGTCTTTGCGGCCGATGAAGGTACCTAGATCGACCTTGGCGTTTTCCACCGTGATGCCGTGCACCGGCAAATTGTGCGCGATGTTGTAGAACTGCTTGGAGGAATCGAGCAGCGCCTTGGAGGGAATGCAGCCCACATTGAGGCACGTGCCGCCCAGTGCTGCCTTGCCATCCTTGCCGGCCCAGGCATCCACCACCACCGTTTTCAGGCCCAGTTGCGCAGCCCGGATCGCGGCGTGATAGCCGGCGGGACCGCCGCCGATGACGATGACATCGAATTTGTCGCTCATGGTTCGGGATTCCTTGGCGTGTCGTGCCGCTGATGACGGCGTGTTATTTATCGCGGAGAGACGAGGGACGAGCATCGAGGGCGCAAGTTCGATGGTTATAGGCGGGTGCGAGTTGCGTGATGGTCGCACCCTCGCTACTCGCCCCTCGCCCCCGGCTTGATCGCGAAGCGATTAAAGCCCCAGCAGCATGCGCTGCGGATTTTCCAGTTGATTCTTGATGTCGACCAGAAACAGCACCGCATCCTTGCCATCGATGACGCGATGGTCATAAGACAGCGCGATGTACATCATCGGCGCGGCGATGATCTGACCGTTCTCGACGATGGCGCGCTCCTTGATCGTATGCATGCCGAGGATGGCGCTCTGCGGCGGGTTGACGATTGGGGTCGACAGCAGCGAGCCGAACGTCCCGCCATTGGTGATGGTGAACGTGCCGCCTTGCAGGTCGTCCAGCGACAGCTTGTTGTCGCGCGCCTTTTTCGCATATCCGGCAATGCCTTTCTCGATATCGGCAAAACCCATTTCCTGCACGTCGCGCAGCACCGGCGTGACGAGGCCCTTTTCAGTGGAGACGGCGATGGAGATGTCCTGGTAACCGTGATAAATCACGTCGTTGCCGTCGACCGAGGCATTCACGAACGGGTAGCGCTTGAGCGCCTCGGCTGCCGCTTTGACGAAGAAGCTCATGAAACCCAGCTTGATGCCGTGCTCCTTCTGAAACGCCTCACCCAGCGATTTGCGCATCTTGACCACTTCGGCAAGATTCACCTCGTTGAACGACGTCAGCATCGCGATCGAATTCTTCGAATGCATCAGGCGCTCGGCGATGCGCAGGCGCATGCGGGTCATCGGCACGCGCTCTTCTGGACGCGCTCCCGGTGTGGGCTTGGCGGCGGCTGCCGGAGCCGGAGTCGCGGGCTTGGCGCCGCCATCCTTGCTGTAGTTGACCAGGTCTTCCTTGGTCACGCGGCCATCGCGGCCGGTGCCTTCGACCTTGGACGCATCGATATTTTCTTCGCTGGCGACCCGTCGACCGGCCGGCGACAGATCTTCAGCCCCCTTGCCCGATGACTTTTCCGCTTTCGGTGCTTCAGCCTTTGCAGCAGCGGCACCCTTGGCAGCGCTCTTCGGCTCGTCTTTGGGCGGCTGCGCAGCAGCGGCGCCTTCCTCAATGATGGCGATGACCTGTTCGCCGTTCACGGTGTCACCCACCTCATGCCGGATTTCCTTCAGCACGCCGTCAACCGGGGATGGCACTTCCAGCACCACCTTGTCGGTTTCGAGATCGACCAGGTTCTCGTCACGCTTGACCGCTTCGCCGGCTTTCTTGTGCCAGGTGGCGATGGTGGCGTCGGAAACCGACTCGGGCAGGACGGGGACTTTGAGTTCGATGGACATAGCGAAAGGGCTCTTGAGTGAATGCGTTCATCCGATGAGCGCAAAGATCAAAGCGGCCATCCATGGCCGCACTGTTCAAAACGTTATTCCGCGGAGTGATCGGTGCCCACGGGCGAAATCAATGCCTGTTCGACCAGTGCGGTCTGCTCGGCGGCATGAGTATTGAGATGGCCGGCTGCAGGCGCCGGAGAACGCGCACGTCCTGCATAGGAAAGGCTGTGTTTGCTGCCGGTGCACGCCTGCAGATGGTGGCGAATCTGAAACCAGGCGCCCTGGTTCATCGGCTCTTCCTGGCACCAGATCACTTCCTTGGCGGAAGGGTACCTGTCCAGTTCGGCAGTGACTTGGGGTCGCGGGAAGGGATACAGCTGTTCCACGCGCACGATGGCGACGTCTTTCAGCTCGCTCTTTTCCGCGGTTTCCAGCAGATCGTAGTAGACCTTGCCGGAGCAGAACACCACGCGCTTGATCTTTTTTGC
>JALYXN010000336.1 GCA_030947085.1 Pseudomonadota bacterium
GGTCATCGGCTGCACTGAACGCACGCCCGAGTATCGGACGGACGCCAAGCATGCTCATCATCGACGCGGTCCAACGCGTGCCGTCGTAGCGGAGCGGGCCGTGGCCCTCGTCCAGGCTGATGCCCACAGGCACATACGCGCCGTCAGCCGCCACGCCCTGCAAGCGCCCCCGCCGTTGCAGGTATTCATCACTGTCAACGTAAGAGATGCCGATACCTCGGTCGTTCGTCGGTCCGATCGCCATCAACCGATCGGCCGATGCTGGCAGCGGATGCAAGATCAGCGTATTGATCATGCCGAACAAGAACAGCAGCACACCCAGACCCACGCCAAGCACACCAACCGACAGCGCGGTGTAGCCAGGCCGGTTCATCAGCCGCCGCCAGGCATTGCGAAATTCAGGCACGATCATGGCTACTCTCCGCGCAACGCGCACATGGGATGGACCCGACCGGCGCGGAGCGCCGGTACCAGACAAGCGAGCAACGCGGACAGCGCCAGCACCACGCATACGGCGGCGATTGACCACGGATCGAACATGCTGCGGCCGAGGCCATCAATGACCGCACGCAACACTCGGGCGCAGGCGAAGGCCAGCGCAAGGCCGATGAGCAGTCCCATGGCAACCTGCGAAAGTGCATCGCGCATCACCAAAGTAAACAAGCGCGCCGGCGGTGCGCCAAGCGCCGATCGCACGCCGAACTCGCGCTCACGTGCCGCCACCGCAACGGCCATCACCGCATACATGCCGACCGCTGCCAGCAGCAGCGCAAGCGCGGCGAAGAGACCAATGAGTAGTAGGTTGAACCAGGTATCGGAAAGCGTGTCATTGCTGATGATGTGCTGCATCGTCTGCAGCTTGGCGATCGGCTGATCCGGCGCCACCTCGGCCACTGCCTGCAGGATGCTCTGGCGATATGACTCGGGATTGCCGCGCGCTTTCAGCACGAATCGCATCGGCTCGAAGCTTCGAAAGACCTGCATGGCGTCCGCCGGCATCTGTCGCAGCGGCAGATAGAGGATGGGGCGGATGGAACCGGGATCCAGCGCCCCGAACTGGTAGGTATCGGCCACGATGCCGACGATGCGTGCCGACAACATGTCCTTGCCTTCGCCGCGCTGGATCAACTTGCCCAGCGCATGACCGCCGTAATTGTGGTCGGCAAAGACCTTGTTGATGATCGCGACCTGCTCGCCGCCGCGTACATCCGTGCTGGCAAAGGCGCGCCCCTGGCGCAGGCGAATATCGAACAGACCGAAGAAGTTGTTTCCCACGCCGCGGAACTGCGCGTTGAACTTCTCGCCACCGGGAACGTGCAGGCCGCCGAGACTGAACTGCCCACTGAAATCCCCGGCAGGCAGATTGGTGGTAGCCACCGCATCGCGTACGCCGGGAATGCGGCGCAATCGATCCACCAGCCGCTGCGACAGATCCTGCACGGCCACCACATCGGGATAAGTCGTCTTGACGGGTGCCAGCTCGAATGTCAGCAGTCCGTCGGGATTGAACCCGAGATCAACCTTCGATGCGTCATACAGGGTGTGCAGGAAGAGCCCGGCCGCACACAGCAATGTGGTGGCCAGCGCGACCTGCGCAATCACCAACACATGTCCCAGCCGACCGCTACGGCGGGTCAGCCCGCTGCGACCACCTTCGCGCAATTCGGACATCGAGATCGCGCCATATCCGCGCCAAATACCCAACCCGGCAGCAAGAAACGCTCCGAACATGCCTGTTGCAGACGCCATCAGCCAGACGTTCCAGCTCAGCGAAAGACCACCTGGCATCGTCCATTCGATAGCCATCCAGTCCGCTGGCATCCAGTGTTTCACCGCGGCCAGCGCGATGGCTGCAAGCGCCTGCCCCAGCAACGCGCCACCGATGCCGACGAGGACGCCCTCGGCCATCAACGGCAAAACCAGCCTCCAGAAAGACGCCCCAAGCGCAATGCGAACCGACGCCTCATGGCTGCGCGACAAGGTTCGCAGCAGCATCAGGTTGGTGAGATTGACCAGGGCGATAAGCAGCACGAACAACGCGCAGGCCATCCACATCAGTGACGTCGCACGTTGTCCGGCGTGGAGATTGGCGCGCAGATCCTGTGCACCGAAGTGCTGACGCATCCAGTAATCGTCGTTGCCCTGAGCTGCGTACATGGCGTGCAGCACCGTGTTGATGCGTGGCGTGACGGCGGCCGGGGCAAGACCATCGTCCAGCCTTGCCACAGCCATATAGTTGGTACCGTCATCGACACTGTTGGCGCCGAAGGCGGTAGGCAGCACGACATCGCCGTCGCTGAGTGCAAAGCCGGCCGACAATACACCTACGATGATATGTGACGCGCCTTCGACCTGCAGATTTCGCCCGATGACATCGCTGCGTCCGGCAAATCGATGCTGCCAGAAACCGTACGAGATGATCACAACTTTCGGGCCCCCGGGTCGATCTTCCTGCGCCGAAAAATTGCGACCCATGGCCAGCCTGGCGCCCAGCGTGGGCAACAGGCCGTGATCGATATACAACGACGGCACCTGCACCGGTGGACCGCTGCCGGCAACGTTGACTGGCGGAGACGATCCTTCGGCAATGCCAAGCGAACGGACACCCGCCAGCGTTTTCAACTGCTGATATTGCTGTGGCGATACTGCCTGTACATCACCCGCTTCCAGATTTCCCAGCGCCACCAGCTGCTGCGGTTGGGGATAGGGCAACGGCCGCAGCAACACGCTGTCGACCATGGTAAATACGGCGCTCGTCGCGCCCACGCCGAGCGCGAGCACCGCAATCGCCAGCAGCAGAAAGCCGGGGCGTCGTAGGCTGGCACGCCACGCGCGCCAGATTTCGCCGAGCCAGATCGTCATGTGTTGATCCTCGTCGAGATGAAAGTCACCCTAGATGTTTCGCCGGGCATCGCCCTACTCTCCGCGCAACGCGCACATGGGATGGACCCGACCGGCACGGAGCGCCGGCAACAGGCAGGCAACCAGCCCCGACAACGCCAGCAGGACACAGACGCTGGCGACTACCAGCGGCTCGAAGCTGTCGCCAATGCCGGAAAAATTTGAAAGCGCCACCAGGTGGCGTGTCAGCAGCCGCGAAGTGAGCCAGGCCAGGCCGTTGCCGATGACGAGGCCGATAGCAATCTGCAGCAATCCCCCGTGCAGGATCAGTTCGACCAGACGCAGCGGTGACGCGCCCAGTGCCGCTCGTACCCCGAACTCCCGTTCGCGTGCGGCGACCGCCACCGCCATCACCGCGTACATGCCGGCGGCGGCCAGCAGCAATGACAGCGAGGCAAACAGTCCGACCAAGAGCATGCTGATCCGCGCATCCGCAGTAGTTTCCTTGACGATGCTGTCCATGGAGCGCAGATGGGCGATCGGTTGGCCGGGGACAACCTCGGCGATGATCCGCGCCACATCGGCGCGCCAGTCCACCAGGCTGCCATGCCCGCGAATCGCAAAGCGCAACGGCTCCAGATCGAGGAAGATGCCCAGCGTTTTCTCCGGCATCTGCGCCAATGGCATGTAAAGCATCGGCTGCTTCGACTGCAGTGGGCCCAGCTGGTAAGTGTCGTCGACCACGCCGACGATCCGCACCGGCTGCGCCGGACCGCTGCTGACCTCCACCATGATGGTCTTGCCGACCGCGTGACCGCCGTAATAGGCATCGGCAAGGCCCTGGCTGACCACGGCCACCGGCTCGCTGCCATGCGTATCGTTGCGGGTGAACACCCGTCCCTCGCGCAGCGCGATGGCAAAGAGTTCAAAGAAACCGCTGCCGACACCATGAAACTGCGCCGAGAACTGCTTGCCATCCGGCGTCTTCATGCCGTTCTGGAACTGCCCGTACAAGGCGTCGCTGGCGGGCAGATTGGTGGTGACCGCAGCATCGGTGACACCGGGTATGGCACGCAAGCGATGCACCAGAGCCTGTGACAAGTCCTGCACCAATACGGCATCCGGATAGTAGGCTTTCACCGGCGCCAGCTCGAAGGTGACGACGTCGTCGCTGGCAAAACCCAGCCGCCTATGCGAGGCGGCATACAGTCCATGCGCGATCACGCCGGCCGAACTCAGCAGGAGCACCGCCAGTGC
>JALYXN010000356.1 GCA_030947085.1 Pseudomonadota bacterium
CGACGCGCACACGCGGTCCCGCGCCAGGATCATCGCCGGATGGTCGCCGTGCCGGTGCAGCCGGTGAAGCCACGTCTGGTCAGTCGGCGTTCGTTGCACCGCTTGCAGGAGCGTCATTTCATTCGGAAGCGATTCCTCAGCGCCAAACTGAAAAGGAAGAGAAGCACGACACCAAGGCCCGTTTGCATGACGGCGACAACCTTGAGCCAACCGGGTAGCGACGTGAGGACGTGAGACTCAATGAACTCCTTACGAATACCCAGCACGCCGAACGTGTTGGCGAGGCTAAGCCCAACAGCCTGCCAAAATTCCCACGGGCCGAAATGTGCCCAGAGCGGCACGGCACCAATGGCCACGGTGACAGAAAGAATTGACAGCGGCCGAACGTAACTGCGACCGTAGTCACAGAGAAAGCCATAGAGGGGCCGTGCGTCTGATTGGGACGGTGTACTGTCATAAGGAATTTCTATATGTAGTATCAGTTGATTGGAAGACGATTGATCGGATATCAAATAGATTCCTCCAGACCGTGCGAAACATGTCGCAAAAGTCCGCCCTTTCCGCATAGGACTTCTGCGATCCGTATCTTATTGAAAACACGTAGACTAAATTCATCAAAATTTGGCTTGCGAATGTCTCAAGTTCCGCACAGTCGCTTATGACAGTACACCGTACCGCTCAGACGCACGGGCCGGCTACGGGGTTCGTCCAGGACCTCCGGGGTGAACGTCCAAGCAGGTCAACCTTCCACACCACCAGGCAGTCACAATCCTTCAGCCGCTTCAGCAAGCCGACATCAGCGGCCGATCACTGCCGGCCTTTCCGCTGGCCTTCTCCCGCACGATGTTGGCTTCAGGCACGCCCACTGTGTGCAACGCCGCGAAGAGCAAGCTCCTGATCTTCCGTCAAACCCGTGCGTAGCCCCATGTCGTGCTCATTTCTCGGTCCTCTGTTCCGGAACGACCTTATGGAACACTGAAAGCCGCCGCGGACCGTTGCAAGCGAGATGTTCCGCAAGGCTTGGCTTGCGGAACAGTAGCAGACAGGTAGGAGACCGCCGGCAGCGAGTGGGGCACGACGGCACCGCCGGCAGTGATGCTACGACGTACCCCCTGGAAGATGGTTCGCTCGGCGGTCACCTTGTCCGGCGCTCGAAATTGTTCGCTCCTGGCGGACGTGGCCGAAAACTCGGTGTGCTACTGCGGCTTCGTACTGGATTCTGCGGTCGAACTTGCTGCCAAAGCAAGCCGCGCTAAGGCGGGAAGCGACGCTGCGCCGGTCCTGTTCATAATCGAGGCCCGGTGATTTTCAACCGTCCGCTGGCTGATGCCGAGATCAGCCGCGATGTTCTTGCTGGGATGACCAGCAAGCACCAAACTCATGATTTCCCGCTGTCGCGGCGTCAGCCCGGCCACCCGATCCACCGCCGCCTTGTGCCAAACCGCGCGCTTGGCGACGTCAAGCGACCGCTCTATAGCGCGGGCGACACTGGCCAGCAGGCCCGGCCGGTCCACTGGCTTCTCGATGAAGTCGAACGCGCCCGCCTTCATCGCGCGGATAGCCATAGGCACGTCGCTTTGCCCGGTAATCACGATTGCTGGGACCGCATGACCCGCAGCGCGCAATCGCTCCAGCAGGTCAATGCCGCTCATGCCAGGGAGTGCGGCGTCAATCAGCAGGCAAGCGGCATCAGCGGGCTGGAAGGCTGCGAGGAACGTCTCGCCAGTCGGAAAACCCGCGACCGCCCGGCCGTCGCTTTCCAGCACTTCCATGATCGCGCTGCGGACGCCGTCGTCATCATCCACCACAAAAATCACAGGCTGCCCGTTCGGTGGGGGCGCCAGCACACGCGCGATTGCCTCTCGCAGTTCGGGAAGGCCGACTGGCTTGCTCAACACGGCGCATCCCCCAAGGGTCACCGCGCGCAGCGTGGCGCCGGAGATATCCCCCGTCAGGATGATCACCGGCAGGGCCCGGCCGGCTGTCGCCCGAATTGAAGCGGCCAACTCCAGCCCATTCGGGCCGTTGGGAAGGTTGTAATCGGCCAGGACCAGGTCCGGCATATTGCGCGCCACGCAGCCCATGGCTTGCGGGCTGTCCACCGCCGTCGTGACCTGGTGACCCTGGCTGCGAAGCAGTTCACCGAGCAACTCTCTCAGGTCGGGATCATCCTCCACGACCAGGATGCCGATCCCGACATCTTTCCCGATAACGTCTGGATGGATCGCAGACGGACGCGCGGGCTCCGCCGGGGCAAGCTGCGGCAGCTCGACCGAGAACCCGGAGCCATGGCCGAAGCGAGACCGAACCCGGACGGGGTGGCCCAGCAGGCTGCCAAGCCGCTTGACGATGGACAGGCCCAGCCCGAGGCCGCGGCTTCGCTGCCGAGCAGCGTTTCCCACTTGGTAGTACTCTTCAAAGATTGTCACGAGGTCGGCATCCTTGATGCCGATGCCGGTGTCCCAGATCTCGACGGTGAGCACGCTGCCGTGCCTGCGGCAGCCGAGCAGGACGCGGCCTTTCTGCGTATATTTGATCGCGTTGGACAGGAGGTTGCGGAGCATCTGCTCCAGCAGCTTCGGGTCGCTCCGCACCTGCTGCGCGCAGGGAACGACCCGAAGCTGAATGGCCTTTGCTTCCGCATGGTAGGTGAACTCCCCGCGCAGCCGCTCCAGCAGGGCATCGATGGCGAACACCGAGATGGCCGGCTGCACCGCCCCTGCCTCGATCTCATTGATGTCGAGCAATGTGTCGAGCATGCCCGTCACCGTGCTCAGCGTGGCGTTCTGCCGGGCGACTAGGCCGCGCGCCTTCTCGCCCGTAACGGCCTCGGCCAGCAGGGCTTGCAGCAGGGCAAGCGTTTGCAGCGGCTGGCGCAAATCGTGGCTGGCGGCGGCCAGGAAGCGCGACTTCGCCGCGTTGGCCGCTTCCGCCTCCATTTTGGCAGCCTCCAGTGCCCGGCCGGCGGCCTTGCGGCCGGTGATGTCGGTGAAGGTGATCACGACGCCCTCAACACGGCCGCCGCCTGTGCGGTAAGGCAGGATGCGGCGGCGAAACCAAGCGCCGTCAGCCGCCTCGATTTCGCGCTCCAGCGGTTCCAGCCGGTCCTGCACCGTGGTCACGTCGCCGGCCAGCGTGCCGTCAGGGGCCAGCGCCGCAAAATCTGTCAGCTTCCGCCCCACGTCGCTTGGGATGATCGCAAACAGTGCCCTGATGGCGGGGGTAAAGAAGCGGATGCGGCCGTCCAGGTCAAGAAACAGGGTGGCCACGTTTGTGCTGTAGAGCACGTTCTGTAGGTCGTCGGATGTGGTCCGTTGGCGCTCCAGCGTCTCCTGCAACTGGCTGTTCACTGCGGTTAGCTCTTCATTGAGCGACTGCAACTCCTCCTTGGAGGCGACCATCTCCTCATTGGTGGATTGGTATTCCTCGTTGACGGACAACGCCTCCTCGTTAATCGCGCGCTGCTCCTCGCCGGAGAGCTCCAGGTCCCGCACCGTCCCCTGCAGCTCCGCCCGGGTTGCGTCCAGTTCGCGCTCAAGCTCCGCGACGCGCGACGCCTGACCCGGCGGCAGCGGAACACCCTCGCCACGTTCGGGCCGATCCGCGTCCAGGAAGCAGACCAGCAGCATCTGCTCGCCGGCCTCCATGACATGATGCACGGCGAGACTGAACGGCCGGCTGCCGTCTTCGCCGACCATCAGGCCACTCTCCAGCACCTTGGTCTTACCGTCTCGCGCCGCCTGCAACGCCGCGCGCAACTTCCCGCGCAATCCTGGCCGAGCCATGGCCAGCAGGTCGTGGGTGGAATGTCCCGGCGGCAGGCGGAGGTAGCGGTCAGTCGGCCCTAGGGAGAACAGCACGGTGTTCACCGTGTCGATTAGGACGGAGGCGGGCGCGTAAGCCTCCATCACCAGACGGCGGCCGAGTTCAGCCAAGGCGGCTGGGCGTACGGTCGCTGCCGACAAGGCGGCCGGCCGCGCCCGCCGCTGCTCTCCCGGCCGAATGAAGACCGTGCCCTGGCGCAATACGGCCTGCCTAAGCTTGCCCGGAGAGGTATGTCCCACGCGCCGGTAGATGCGCTCACCTTTCGCTATGGCCTCGAATCGCCCTTCGGCCCCAACTGGACTCTCGGCCGAGCCCAGCAGTAGGATACCACCGTCGCGCAGCGCGAAATGGAACGCCTCGATCACCCGGGCCTGGGCATCCGGGCGCAAATAGATGAGCAGGTTGCGGCAGGACACCATGTCGAGGCGGGAGAACGGCGGATCGGCCAGGAGATCCTGCACCGTAAAAACGATGGCTGCGCGCAGGTCCGGGGCCGCACGCCATCTGGTATCCTCGCGCACGAAGAACCGCGCCAGGCGGTTCGGCGAGACGAACTCCTCGATCGTGGAGGGATAGGCGCCGTCCCGGGCAGCCGTGACCGCCTCGGCGTCCACGTCTGATGCGAACACCTGTAGCTTGATCGGTCGCCCTGCCGCCTCGATCTGCTCCAGGAGCAACATCGCTAACGAGTAGGTTTCCTCACCAGTGCTGCAACCAGCAACCCAAACGCGCAATGGCTGGCCGGCCTGGTGG
>JALYXN010000368.1 GCA_030947085.1 Pseudomonadota bacterium
GCTCACGTGCATACCCCAGCAGTGCAAGCTTTCGCTGGCTCCAGGCCTGGCGGCGGCTATACTTGCCCAGGCAGCGCGTCGCTCACCGCCCCGTCGCTCACGCCGTGTGTCGGTCGTTGATCCCGACACGGGAAGGCAGGGCAGCCGTACCGCTCTCGAAACTGCGCCACCATGGCACCTGCAACGGAGAATCGGGCCATATGGTTTCCCCGGGCCGCGGCTGCACCAGGCGTAAGCCTTGTTCGGCCGCCAGCGCTCGCGCGCGCTCGGCCGGTTCGTCCCAGCGATGCAGGGCCAGATCAAACGTTCCCCAGTGGACCGGCATCATGGTCTTGCCGCGCACCAGCTGATGCGCGGCAATCGATTGCTCCGGCTGCATGTGCACGTCGGGCCACAGTTCGTTGTAGGCACCGCATTCGATCAGGGTGAGGTCGAAGGGTCCGTAGCGCTCGCCGATTTCGGCGAAGCCGGCATGCATGCCGGTATCGCCGCTGAAGAACAATCGCTCGGCGGCGCCGATCACGACCCATGACGCCCACAGGGTTGAATTGCCGTCACGCAGACCACGGCCGGAAAAGTGCTGTGCCGGTGTAGCGGCGAACGTCAGCGACCCGAAGCTCGCCTCCTGCCACCAGTCCAGTTCGATCACGCGGTCGGCGTCGATACCCCAGCCAATCAAACGGCGACCGACCCCCAGCGTGGTGTAAAAGCGATCGACCTTGCCGGCCAGCGCGAGGATGGTGTCGCGGTCGAGATGATCGAAGTGATCGTGCGACAACAGCACCGCATCGATGGGCGGCAGTTGCGCCACGGTCAGCGCGGGCGGCGTGAAACGCTTCGGTCCGGCAAACGGCAACGGGGAGGCACGCTGGCTCAGCACCGGATCGGTCAGCAGGCGCAAACCGTCGATCTCGATCAAGGTCGTGGAGTGCCCGAGCCAGGTCACCTGCAGCGCCTTTGACGCCGGGCCGGCCAGCACATCGGCACGCACCGGCACGACCGGCAACACGCTGCGGGGTTTGCGGCGAATGCCTCGATGGGCCCAGAACATGCGCAGCACTCCGGCAAGCTCTCCCTTGCGGGTATCGGCCACATTGCGAAAGCGCCCTGCGTGCCAGGTGGCCGCGTCGGGATAGGAGGTCGGCGTACGTAACGTACGTCGCCAGATCAGGACAGCTAATGCGGCGAGAGCGAGGATGACAAGACCGATAAACATCATGGTGAGGGCCATCTTGAGATAACGACTCCACGCATTTTATGCGGATGTCTGGAAAAAGTACACTGAGCAGTGCACTTAATCGGACGCGCGCGCCGTGATCGCTGCCTCCACAAACGCATCGCGACGCAAGCTGGGCAGCTGAAACCCAAAGGCCCGCAGCGCTCCCTCCCCTGCGTGCAGGGGAGGGCTGGGGCGGGGTCGCTCCTCGCCGTTTTGCGCTGATGCGCCTTCTCGACGCAGGTTGACCCGTTGACCAGCAGCGTGGCGCGCTTGCGCGATGACCACTGCGGCTACAATTGTCGGCTTTCGCCACGAGCCGGAATTCAGCCATGCCCAGAATCGATCTGGCAACCGTGCCGGAGCGGCGCGGTTCCAACTACCCTTCGCCTTTCACCGAACTCGCCGGCCAACGCGTCCGCAAAGCGCTCGGCAACGCTGGCGGTCTGAACGACTTCGGCGTCAACCTCACGGAGTTGCCACCAGGCGCCTGGTCCAGTCAACGCCACTGGCATACCCGCGAGGACGAGTTCATCTACGTGCTTTCCGGGGAAGTCATGCTGGTGACCGACGCTGGCGAGCAGCTGCTGCGCGCGGGCGATTGCGCCGCCTTTCCGAAAAATGTGGCGGACGGCCATCACTTGATCAACCGGGGCGACACAACTGCCACCTACCTTGAAATCGGCACGCGCGCCGAAGCAGACATCTGCCACTACCCCGACATCGACCTGCACTGCGGCGCAGATGGTCAATACAGCCACAAGGATGGCAGCGCTTACTGAGCGGAGCTTTCCTGTGTCTTCAAACGCCAGCGCGCGAGGATCTCGTGCGCGGGACAGCCGGCCACGCTGCGGATCAGCGCCACGTCCGCCGCCGTCCATGGCACGGGCTCGATCGAGCTGACCGGATACTCGGTGTCGCGAGCGTACGCCAGCGTGACATGCGGCGTATGCTGACGCGCAAGA
>JALYXN010000397.1 GCA_030947085.1 Pseudomonadota bacterium
TGCACGACGTTGCGCCCGTCCAGGCGAAAGCGGGCGTCGTCGTGGATGCCGACTTCGAGCAACAAATCGCCGTTCGGCCCGCCCGCCATGCCGCCCTGTCCTTGCCCACCCAGCCGAATGACCTGCCCCGGATGAATGCCGGCAGGAATCTTTACTTCCAGCACGCGCTCGCCACCGGCGGGCTCGCGCAGAGCCAGTCGGGTCTTGCCGCCATCGAAGGCTGTCTGCAAATCGATCTTGACCGACGCCTGTATATCCTGCCCACGACGCGGGCGCGGCTGGCCGCGATGGCCACCCCCCGCACCGCGGCCAAACATGCTTTCAAAGAAGTCACTGAAATCGCCGTCCTCCTCGCCGCCAAAACCCTGTGGCTTTCCCTGCCAGCCCGGGGGCGGCCGGAATTGCTCGCCCTGGCGATAGCCGCCGGCGCGCAGTTGATCATAAGACCGGCGTTTTTCGGCATCCTTGAGTACCTCATTGGCCTCGTTGATCGCCTTGAATTTATCCTCGGCGCCGGCTTCCTTGTTCTTGTCCGGGTGATACTTCCGCGCCAGCTTGCGATAGGCCGTCTTGATCTCGGTTTCGCTGGCATCCTGTTTGACGCCCAGGGTCTCGTAATAGTCTTTGAATTCCACTCACCACTCCCAGACTCACACAAAGCCCGCGGTAGAATCACGCCACCGCGGGATGTTGCCCACCTGCCTTGGCTCAGTGGCTTGCGTTAATGGTAATGCGTCGTGGCGTTGCTTGCGCTTTCTTGGGTATCACAATTTCGAGCACCCCTAGCTTGCCGTTGGCAACGATGCCTTCGGCGTCGGCACTGTCCGGCAGAGAAAAGTGGCGATGGAAGCTGCCACGGGCGCGCTCCAGACGGCTGAACTTGCCTTGCGACGAACTCTCGCCCACTCCTCGCTCACCTTTGATCGACAACA
The DNA here is from genome assembly GCA_030947085.1 of Pseudomonadota bacterium. Taxonomy (GTDB): domain Bacteria; phylum Pseudomonadota; class Gammaproteobacteria; order Xanthomonadales; family Rhodanobacteraceae; genus Rhodanobacter. The sequence continues at coordinate 933 of JALYXN010000397.1, forward strand.
CACCCTTGTCCATGCTGACCTCGATCTGCGCCGGATCCACGCCCGGAATATCGGCCTCGATCACGAAGCGCTGTTCGTCTTCGCGGATGTCGACACGAGGCGACCACCGGGTGTCATTGGCGGTCGAAGCCGGCAGCTCGTTTTGTTGAAAAAGCTGATCCAGTGCCTGCCGCACATCCGCCGGAAAAACCCGACCTGTATGCCATGTGTTCACGTGGCGGTTGAGATTCATAGCTGTTTCCTTGAAAGGTTACGGTGCGATCACCGCTTGACAAGGAAAATGCGTCCGTTCCGACACGATTCAAGACGACAGCGACAGAACATGGGGCTAGCATTGCTCTGGTTTTCCCTTCTTTCAGATTGAATGCCCATGACGACGTTGCAGACCGGCCAGACCATTCCCCATCTCGATATCGCCGTCATCGACGGCAGCGCCGAGCCCCAGACAATGCCGACGGCGGCGTTGTTCGAGAACCACAAGGTGGTGATGTTCGGCGTCCCGGGCGCGTTCACCCCCACCTGCTCCGAGCAGCATCTGCCCGGTTATGTGCAGCAGTTCGAAGCTTTTCGCGCGCGTGGCATCGACGTGTTTTGCCTCGCCGTGAATGACGCCTTCGTCATGCAGGCATGGGCGGCCTCGCAACATGTGCCCGCCGGTTTCAAGCTGCTTGCCGACGGCAACGGAAGCTTCACCCGCATGATGGGCCTGGAACTGGACGGCAGCGGATACGGCATGGGTCTGCGAGCACGTCGATTTGCGCTGTATGCCGAAAATGGCGTGGTCAAGCTGCTGCAGATCGAAGCCCCGGGCGAGCTACGCGTTTCCAGTGCCGAGGCGATGTTCAGTGCCATAACGGATTGATTCCTTTGATACCCCGCTCAGCTCTAGGGTCTGGATGGCGTTAAGGTACCGCTACGCGGCTCCGACAATGCAGAGCGGCATACCAAAGAGTTCGCCAACCAGAATACGGTAATCAGACATAGAAAAACCCCGGCGAGCCGGGGTTTTTCACTTTCGGTACGGGAGGCAGCTCAGTCGTCGACAATCACGGTGTCGACCGTCTCGCCATCGCCATCGCCCTCGCCACCATCGTCTGTCGGTACGGGAGTCTCGACAACCTCGGCATCATCGCCGCTGTCTTCCTCGGCATCCAGACGCATCACGCTGACCAGGGACTCCTTGGCGGGCAGCTTGATCAGGGTCACGCCTTGGGTGTTGCGTCCCAGTTGCGAGATCTCAGCTACCGGGGTACGTACCAAGGTGCCTTGATCGGAAATCAACATCAGCTCGTGCGCCTCGGTCACTTGCACGGCAGCGACCAGGCCGCCATTGCGCTCGGAACACTGAATGCCGATAACGCCCTGGGTGCCACGACCCTTCTTGGTGAATTCCTCCAGCGGGGTGCGCTTGCCGTAACCGCGTTCGGTCGCGGTGAGGATGTCACCCTCGGCCGCCACAATCAGCGAGACCACCTGAGCATTCTGGGTCAGCCGCATGCCGCGCACGCCTGCCGCGGTACGGCCCATCGAGCGCACGGTGTTCTCGTCGAAGCGATTCACCTTGCCGTTCGAGGCAAACATCAGAATGTCGCTGTTGCCGTCAGTCAATGCCACGTCGACCAGGGCATCACCGTCATGCAGCTTGATCGCCAACTTGCCCTTCTGCAGCTGGAAGGCGAATTCGTTCAACGGCGTTTTCTTGACCGTGCCCTGTCGGGTGGCGAAGAACACGAACTGATCCTCGCCGTATTCGCGGATCGGCAATACCGCCTGTACCTTTTCGTCCTCGCCCAGCGGCAACAGGTTCACGATCGGTTTGCCGCGGGCACCCGGGCCCGCTTCCGGAATCTGATAGACCTTCTGCCAGTAGACGCGGCCCGTACTGGTGAACGCGAGCAATGTGTCGTGCGTGTTGACCACCCACAACTGCTCGACCACATCCTCTTCCTTCAGTGCCGAGGCAGAGCGACCCTTACCGCCGCGACGCTGTGAACGGTAGGTGCTTGCCGGTTGCCGCTTGACGTAGCCGGTGTGCGACAGGGTCACCACCATGTCCTCCGACGCAATCAGGTCGAGGACGTTGAGATCGGCCTGCGAATGCTGGATTTCGGTGCGCCGCGCGTCACCGAAATCCGACTTGATCGCCTCCAGTTCCCCACGGATCACTTCAAGCAAACGCTCCGGCTGTTCCAGGATGTGGATCAGGCCGCGGATCGTTTCCAGAATGTGGCGATATTCGTCGGAAAGCTTCTCCTGCTCCAGCCCGGTCAGGCGGTGCAGACGCATCGCCAGAATTTCCTGCGCCTGCACGTCCGACAGCTGATAACCGTCATCTTTCAGACCATCACGCGGGTCCATCTCTTCCGGACGAGAAGCGTCCGAACCCGTCGCCGAAAGCAGTGCGCGAACCAGGCCCGCATCCCAGCGACGAGTGACGATGCGCTCGCGCGCTTCAGCTGGCGAAGACGAGGTCTTGATCAGTTCGATCATCTCGTCGATGTTGGCCAGCGCAACGGTCAGCCCTTCGAGGATGTGCGCACGCGCACGCGCCTTGCGCAGTTCGAAGATCGTGCGACGGGTCACCACTTCGCGACGATGGCGAATGAAGGCCTCGAGAATATCTTTCAGATTCAGCAGTCGTGGCTGGCCATCCAGCAGCGCCACCATGTTGATGCCGAAGGTGACCTGCATCTGGGTCTGCTGGAACAGGTTGTTCAGCACCACATCGCCCATCGAATCGCGACGGATCTCGATCACGATGCGCATGCCGTCCTTGTCGGACTCGTCGCGCAGCTCGCTGATGCCTTCGAGTTTCTTTTCCTTCACCAACTCGGCGATTTTCTCAATCAGCCGCGCCTTGTTCACCTGGTACGGCAACTCATGCACGATGATCGTTTCGCGACCGTTGGCCTCGGTTTCCACCTCGGCGCGCGCCCGCACCAGAATCCGGCCGCGACCGGTGCGATACGCCTCGATGATGCCGGACGAACCGTTGATGATGCCGTAGGTCGGAAAATCCGGGCCTGGGATGTGCTGCATCAGCTCATCGATGCCCAGCGACGGCTCATCGATCAGCGCCATCGTCGCGGCGATGACTTCGTTGAGGTTATGCGGTGGAATATTGGTCGCCATGCCGACGGCAATACCCGTGGAACCGTTGACCAGCAGGTTCGGTACGCGTGACGGAAGCACCAGCGGTTCGCGCTCGCTCTCGTCGTAGTTGAAGCCGAAGTCGACCGTATCCTTGTCGATGTCGGCCAGCAATTCGTGCGTGAGGCGCGACATGCGTACCTCGGTGTAGCGCATGGCCGCGGCGTTGTCGCCATCGACCGAGCCGAAGTTGCCTTGGCCGTCGACCAGCATGTAGCGCAGGGAGAATGACTGCGCCATGCGCACGATCGCGTCGTAAACCGACTGATCGCCATGTGGATGGTATTTACCGATCACGTCACCGACCACGCGGGCCGACTTTTTGTAAGGCTTGTTCCAGACGTTACTCAGCTCGTTCATCGCAAACAGCACGCGGCGATGGACGGGCTTCAAGCCATCGCGGACATCCGGAAGCGCTCGGCCCACGATCACGCTCATGGCGTAATCGAGATAGCTCTGGCGCATCTCGTCTTCGATGTTGACGCGAATGATTTCTTTGGCGAGTTCTGCCATTGAACGGCTTCCCTGTAGGCGAAAATTAGGCGGTGGCGGCGCGCCTCATGCGCACGCGCAAGCGACCCGGAATCAACCCCGGAAGTGTACCACGAAAGCGATCAAAGAGACAGTATTTAAGCTTTTAAAATCAACCAGTTACAAGGGCATCGCCAAGCACGAGCAGACAGCCCGGTTGCGGCTCGGCGATCTGGCCTTATCACTTGTCGTGGAGGCTCGTCCCGATAGCGACTTCAACCTCCGATCCGGTCGAAAAATACCCGCGGAGAACGCGCAGCCCGCGCCTGCATCATCAGCCAAACATGGCCTGCATCGCCATGCTGTTCGGTCGTTCGATCACGCCTCTCTCGGTGACGATGGCATCGATCAGCTCCGCCGGCGCCACGTCGAACACCGGGTTCCAGGCCTGCGCACCGTCGATCACCGTGCGCACGCCAGCAATACTGAGCAGCTCGCTGGCATCACGCAATTCAATCTCGATTTCCTCACCGCTGCCGGTGGCCATGTCGACCGTTGAAGACGGCGCCACGACCATGAATTTCACGCCGTGATATCTCGCTGCGATCGCCAACTGGTAGGTGCCGATCTTGTTTGCCGTATCGCCGTTGGCAGCAATGCGATCGGCGCCGACGATCACCCATTGCACCGCGCCTGATTTCATCAGGTGCGCGGCGGCGGAGTCGGCGATCAAATGCGCAGGAATACCGTCACGCATCAGTTCCCACATGGTAAGCCGCGCGCCTTGCTGCCAGGGGCGAGTCTCCCCGGCGTAGACGCGTGCGATGCGTCCCGACGCGACGCCAGCGCGAATCACCCCCAGCGCGGTGCCGTATCCAGCCGTTGCCAGCGATCCGGTATTGCAGTGGGTCAACACACCGGAGCCGGGCGTGATCAGCGCGGCGCCCTTCTCGCCCATGTTCCGATTCGCCGCCAGGTCCTCGTCCTGGATCGCCTGCGCCTCGCGCAGCAATGCGGCTGCATCGGCGCCTTTGGCGATGCACTTTTTCATCCGATCCAGCGCCCACATCAGGTTCACCGCAGTCGGCCTGGCGGCACGCAAGGACGTCAGCACGGGCTCTAGTGAAACGCCTTGCTGTGCCGCCATGGCTACACCCCAAGCCGCGGCAATGCCAATCGCCGGCGCACCGCGGACGGCGAGATCGCGAATCGCAGCCGTCACCTGTTCCGCATCGTGACAGTCGATCCAGCTTTCGCTTGCCGGCAGCAGCCGTTGATCCAGCAGGCGAAGGTGATCGCGGTCCCACTGAACGGCGCGGATGGAATCGTGGGCATCGTTGAATATATTCATGCGTGCATTATCGCCCGTGACACCTGGATTGCGCATCGCGGCGAGCGGTGCGCGGATTCCTCAGCGTCGCTGGTGCAGCCATTGATGGATGGCCGGCGGTACTTCGCGCTGTGCGCGGCCGGAAACATAGATCCCGATATGCCCACCCTTGAAAGCCAGCTGGGTGTAGTCGCTGGTTCCTACATGCTTGCCCAGTGCGCGCGACGCATCCGGTGGCACCAGGTGGTCTTGTTCGGCAAAGATGTTCAACACCGGCTGCATGATCTTGCCCAGATCGACCGGTTGGCCGCCGATCTCGAGGCTGCCTTCCACCAGTTTGTTGCCCTGATAGAAATCCTTGATGAATTGACGGAACGCCTCACCGGCCTGATCGGGCGAGTCGAAAATCCAGCGCTCCATGCGCAGGAAGTTCTCAAGCTCGGTCGGATTGTCGAGAATGTCGACCAGGCCGACGTATTTCTGCTGATGCAAGCGCACCGGCTTCAGCGTGAGGTAGACGTAATTCATCAAACCCGCGGGAATATTGCCCATCGTGTCGACGAACAGATCCACGTCCAGCTGACGACACCAGCGCGAAAGCATGTTGTCCGGGGTGTGGAAATCCACCGGCGTGACCATGGTGATCAGATTGCGGACCTTTTCCGGATGCAGCGCCGTGTAACAAAGGGAAAACGCACCGCCCTGGCAGATGCCCAGGAGGTTGATCGCCTCCAGATCGTGGCGCTGACGCACGACGTCGACACACCGATCCAGATATCCGTTGATGTAGTCATCCAGGGTCAGCCAGCGATCGGCGCCATCGGGGTAGCCCCAGTCGATCAGATAGACATCCTCACCCTGCTCCAACAGGTTGCGAACCATCGAGCGGTCGGGCTGCAGATCGGTCATCCACACGGTATTGACCAGCGCATAGACAATCAGCAATGGCGTTTTTGACTTGTTGTCTGGATTGCCGGTGAAGTGCCAGACCTTGAGTTTGTCCTCGCTGTAAACGAGTTCGCGGGGCGTATTGGCGTATTCAGGCTCCCGCATGCCACGCAAGTTGCTCATCCCGCTAGCCAGCTTGCGCTGGAAATCGGCGATGTCGGTGAGCGCCTTGGTCGGATCGATGTGCAATGGCGTGTACATGGATCAGGTCTCCTTACTTGCGCTTGCGCGGACTGGTACGGGACTTCGATGCGGCCGGAGGTTTGCTTTTGCCCGACGCGGCTTTTCGAGCCGTCTTGCGCACAGCGGTTTTCTTGGCAGGAGCCGCCTTTACGCTGGTCTTCTTCGCAATGGCCGCCGACGTACGCTTTGCCGGCGCAGTCTCCTTTGGAGCAGCAGATTTCTTTGGCGAAACCTTGTTTTCTGTCGGTGTTGCGTTCCTGGCGAGCTGACGTTTCAATGTCGCCAGTTCGCGTTTCAAAGCCGACAACTCATCTTCCTTGTCGCTGGATGTTGAAGGCTGGCCGGCGCGAGACTCCCGACGCAGGGCTTGCAAGCGTTCGCCCAGGCTGGAAACTTCAGAGCGCGTCGGCACGCCCATTTGCTGACACAGCTGCTCAGTCTGTTGCTGTTGCATCTTGCGCACCCGCATCTGCGAGTTGACCATGTCGCCGTAGACTTCGCTGAACTCGTCGGACAGTGCGATCTCGGCATACGCCTCCTCCGAAGCATCCACCCACAGGTCGTACAGGGCCTTCATCGAATCGATCTGGCGTCCCGGCTCTGCCTGCCGGGACAGTTTGTCCTGCAGGCGCTCCATTCCCTGGGCGCTGGCGCGCTGGAGCAGCGCCTGATAGCGAGCCGAGGCCTGCATCGCTTCCATGACGGCAGTCGCCAATGCCTGCTGCTGCGCCTGCTGTTCCCGATACTGGCCGAAGGCCGGCATTGCTTCGAAAGCACCCGGCATTCCGGCGCTACCCTGTTTCTGTGCGGCCTGCATCCACGACTGCCACTGCTTGGCAAAACCCTCGGCTCCCGCACTGTCGATGCCCGCGAATGCCTGCGAAAACGGCTGGCCGCCATTGCCGAACATCTGTTTCAGCTGCTGGCGCCAATCCATCGAGGGCGCGGCGCCGCCTGCAGCCGCGCCCTGCATCCAGTCAAAATAACCCTTCAAGCCGGCCAGCGTGCGCTCCAGCATGTCATTGCCGGCGGGTGGGGCCGGCGGCGGAGGCGCAAACGGGTTCATCGATGGCTGCGGCTGTTGCAACTGTCGCGACCAATTATTCCAGGACCGCTGCGCCAGCGTCTGATAGTCCCTGATGAAATCACTTGCCATATCGGCCATCGGTGCATCCTCGTCCACGGTTTCCAAGCATCGTAGCAAAACCGTAGGCACAAGAACGCCCAGGCCGGAATGCACAAGGCCCGACATGAGCCGGGCCTTGTGGTTTCGACAGAAGGAGACGCTTAGACGGCGGCGTTCTGCTCTTCCTCAGTGACGGCCTTCATCGACAGGCGGATGCGGCCCTGTTTGTCAACTTCGAGCACCTTCACCTTGACCACGTCGCCTTCCTTGAGCTTGTCGGACACCTTCTCGACCCGCTCATCGGAGATCTGCGACACGTGGACCAGACCATCCTTGCCCGGCATGATGGTGACGAACGCGCCGAAATCCATCAACTTGGCCACCTTGCCCTCGTAGATGCGGCCCGGCTCGACGTCAGAGGTGATCTGCTCGATACGCTTCTTGGCCGCTTCCGCCGCCTCGCGATTGACCGAACCGATGATGATGGTGCCGTCATCGCTGATATCGATCGTGGTGCCGGTCTCTTCGGTGATCGAGCGAATCGTCGCGCCGCCCTTGCCGATCACTTCACGGATCTTGTCCGGATGGATCTTGATGGTGATCAGACGCGGTGCGAACTCGCTCATCTCGGTGCGTGCTTCGGTCAGCGCCTTGCTCATCTCGCCAAGGATATGCAGACGACCACGCTTGGCCTGCTCCAGCGCCACCTTCATGATCTCTTCGGTGATGCCATCGATCTTGATGTCCATCTGCAGCGCGGAAATGCCATCGGCACTACCAGCCACCTTGAAATCCATGTCGCCCAGATGATCCTCGTCGCCCAGGATGTCGGACAGCACCACGAAATCGCCGCCTTCCTTGACCAGGCCCATGGCGATACCCGCCACCGGAGCCTTGAGCGGAACACCGGCGTCCATCATGGCCAGCGAGGAACCGCAGACCGATGCCATCGATGAGGAACCGTTCGACTCGGTAATTTCCGAAACCACGCGGATCACGTACGGGAACTCCTCGATCGAAGGCTTCACTGCCTGCACGCCACGCTTGGCAAGACGACCGTGACCGATCTCGCGACGCTTCGGCGCACCGAAACGACCCGCTTCACCGACCGAGAACGGAGGGAAGTTGTAATGGAACAGGAACGGATCCTTCGACTCGCCGGAAGGCGCGTCGATCATCTGGGCGTCCCGCGTGGTACCAAGCGTAATAACGACCAGTGCCTGCGTCTCGCCACGAGTAAACAGCGCCGAACCGTGCGTGCGCGGCAACACGCCGACCCGCGCGGTGATGGCACGAACGTCGTCCAGCTGACGGCCGTCGATACGCACCTTGGTCTTCAACACGCTGTCGCGCATGGTGTGGTACTCGAGCTCGCCGAACTCCTTGGACAGCTCACCGGACGCCCAGCCGTTGCTCTCGGTCTGATCCTTGAGCTCGGCCATGACGTCGGCCTTGATCGCGGAAATCGCATCCCGGCGCTGCAGTTTGTCGCGCACCTGGAAGGCGTCGTCCAGCTTATTGCCGACGGCAGCCTTGATCGCGGCAACCAGCGACTCGTTGCGTGCCGGCGCCTGCCAGTCCCACGACGGCTTGGCGGCTTCGGAAGCAAGCTCGGCGATAGCGCGGATCGCGGTCTGCATCTGCTGGTGACCGAACATCACCGCGCCGAGCATCACGTCCTCGGACAGCAGCTTGGCTTCCGATTCCACCATCAACACGGCGCCCGCGGTACCGGCGACGACCAGATCCAGCTCGGAGGTCTTCAGCTCGGTGGCGGACGGATTGAGCAGGTACTCGCCATTGGCATAGCCCACGCGGGCGGCGCCGATCGGGCCCTTGAACGGAACGCCGGCCAGCGACAACGCGGCGGACGCACCCAGCAGCGCGACGATGTCGCCGTCCACTTCCGGATTCATCGAGATGACCTGCGCGATGACCTGCACTTCGTTCTTGAAATCGTCCGGGAACAGCGGGCGGATCGGGCGATCGATCAGACGCGAGGTCAGCGTCTCCTTTTCAGTCGGACGGCCTTCGCGCTTGAAGAAGCCACCGGGGATGCGACCGGCGGAGTAGAACTTCTCCACGTAATCGACGGTGAGCGGGAAGAAGTCCTGACCTTCCCTCTGCCTGGTCGCGGCGACGGCGGTGACGAGCACCACGGTGCCGCCCATGCTGGCCATGACTGCACCGGACGCCTGGCGGGCAATTTCGCCCGTCTCCAGTGTGACTTCGTGACTACCGTACTGGAATGACTTGGTTACTTTTGCCACTGGGATGTTCTCCTCGTCCGGTGAATTAACGGCGCAGGCCGAGGCGTTCGATCAGGGTCTGATAGCGCGCGAGATCGCGATCCTTCAGATAGCTGAGCAGTCGCTTGCGCTGGTTGACCAACTTCAGCAAACCACGGCGGGAATGGTGATCCTGCTTGTGATCCTTGAAATGATCGGTGAGATGGGTGATGCGAGCGGACAACAGTGCCACCTGGACTTCGGAAGAACCGGTGTCGTTCGGGACGCGGCCGAAATCAGCAATGATCTTGCCGGTCTGTTCTGCAGTTAGAGACATGGGTATGCGTTTCCTTGAAAAGACGATGCGAAGCTTGCGTCTGCATCATCGCAATGAGGCACGCGCAAACTTCGCCTAGATGAACGAAAGCTTTGAAATAACCAGCCTATTCTACTTATGTGAGTGGTGTTACAACAAGTGCGAAGCGGTTCATGAACACAAAATGTCAGTTGGGCGCGAGATTGAAGCCGCGCAGAATCCGTACACCACCTTCGACATCCAGCTCGATCACCGCCAGCAAGGCGCCGTCGTTGGCGAAAGCCGCGCTGCGCCCGACCGGTTGCGGCAGGGGCAGCTGGATGCGCTGACCGCGCGCAATGGCCATGCTTTGATCCTCATCGAGCCGAACGGAAGGAAGATCGGACAACCCCGAGGCCACCGGCATCAGCCAGGACAGCAGGGCGTCATCGCTCTGTGCTGCGGCTTCCTGCAACTGTTCAAGCGTCACCATGCGTGGCTCGACGAACGGCTCGACCCAAAGCCTGCGCAGCGCCGTGAGATGGGCACCACAACCCAGATCCTCACCCAGATCCGCAGCCAGCGAGCGGATATAGGTGCCGGAACCGCATTCCACCAACAGTTTCAGCGTGTCGCCGTCATGGCTGAGCACGTCCAGACGAGTCACCTCCACCTCGCGCGGCGGTATCTCGACCGCTTCACCACGGCGCGCCTTCACGTAGAGCCGCTCGCCGTCCTGTTTCAGGGCGGAATACATCGGCGGCACCTGCAGGATCCGACCACGTAGCTTGCCCACCGCCGCTTCGATCGTCGCTGCATCCAGTACCGGAACCGGCCGCTGCTGAAGGATCTCTCCTTCGCTGTCGGCCGTATCGGTAGTGATGCCGAGCCGGCACTGCGCAATGTAGGCTTTGCGCGCGCCCAGCACGCTGCCGGCAAGCTTGGTCGCCTCGCCAAAACACAAAGGCAACAAGCCGGTGGCCAATGGATCGAGCGCGCCCGTATGGCCGCCCTTGGCGGCGCGAAGCAACCGTCGAACTGCTTGCAACGCTTGGTTGGAACTAAGACCCAAGGGCTTGTCGAGCAGTAAAATACCGTGCAGATCGCGGGACTGCATACGCGGCGGACGATTCATCGATTCAGTAACAGCCTGGTTTCCTCTTCAAGTGGGCTCGTCATCATTGACCGCGGGGATATCGCGAGCCTGTTCGCGCAGCAATGTCTCGATGCGCTCGCCCTTGTCGACCGAGTCGTCGTACTTGAACTTCAATTCGGGAACACGGCGCATGCGCATGCCGCTGTGGGCTAGCGAATGGCGAATTTCGTGACTGATTTCGTTCAGTGCTTTGACCGCAGGCAAGCCTTGGTCGGCCATCAATGCGGTCACCCACACCGTGGCCCAATCCAGGTCACGGGTGATCTCCACATCAGACACACTGACCGACGGCAAACCGTGGTCGCGAACAGCCGCGTGCACCAGCAAGCCGAGCTCACGACGCAGCTCGGCGCCAATGCGGTCGGTACGTTTGAAATCGCGTGAAGGCATGGGGGAAACCTGAGGAGTGAGTGGAGAGGAGTGAGGAGTGAGAGAGAGAGCTATTGGCATCGGCTCGTTTCTCACTCCTTCCGCTCGTTTCTGCTTTCTAGAGGGTGCGGGCCACTTCGGTGCGTTCGAAGCACTCGATCTGGTCGCCCTTCTTGACGTCGTTGTACTGCTTGACCGCGATACCGCACTCGGTGCCGCTGCGGACTTCCTCGACCAGCTCCTTGAAGCGTCGCAGCGATTCCAGCTCGCCTTCGAAGACGACCACATTGTCTCGCAACACGCGGATCGGCTTGCTGCGCTTGACGGTACCTTCGACCACCATGCTGCCGGCCACGGCACCAAACTTGGAACTGCGGAAGACGTCGCGAACCTCGGCGATACCGATGATTTCCTCGCGCACTTCCATGCCGAGCAAACCGGTCGCCGCCTGGGTCACCTGATCGATCACGTCATAGATGATCGAGAAGTAGCGCACGTCCAGACCGCTGGTCTCGATCACCTTGCGTGCCGATACATCGGCGCGCACATTGAAGCCGATGATCAAGGCCTTTGACGCTGCGGCCAGGGTGGCGTCGGATTCATTGATGCCGCCGACGCCCGACGAGACCACATTCACCCGCACACGCTCGTTGCCGATCTGGGTCAGCGATTCACGCAGCGCCTCTACCGAGCCCTGCACATCGCCCTTGACCAGGATGTTGAGGTTCTGCTGCTCCACGCCCTGGCCCATCTTGGCAATGATGTCCTCGAGTCGGTTGCTCTTGCTGACCATGCGGGTTTCACGACGCTTGAGCTCGCGCTCCTGCGCCACTTCACGCGCCAGCCGCTCGTCTTCGACGCAAACGAAATCATCGCCGGTTTCGGGAACGCCGGACAAACCGAGCACCTGCACCGGAATCGACGGGCCGGCTTCCTGCACCTGCTTGCCGGTTTCATCGATCAGTGCACGCATGCGGCCGTATTCGATACCGCAGACAATAAAGTCGCCCTTGCGCAACGTACCCTGCTGTACCAGCACGGTAGCCACGGGACCACGGCCGCGGTCCAGACTGGATTCGATTACCACGCCGGAGGCACGGCCATCGGCAACTGCCGTCAGCTCCATCACCTCGGCCTGGATCTCGATCGCGTGGAGAAGGTCATCGATACCGTCGCCGGTCTTGGCCGACACCGGCACAAACTGGACGTCGCCACCCCACTCTTCGGGCACCACTTCCAGCGAGACCAGACCCTGCTTTACGTTATCGGGATTGGCGCCATCCTTGTCCATCTTGTTGATGGCAACGATGATCGGCACCTTGGCCGCGCGCGCATGCTTGACCGCTTCGATGGTCTGCGGCTTGACGCCATCATCCGCGGCGACCACCAGGATCACGATATCGGTGGACTGCGCACCGCGAGCGCGCATCGACGTAAACGCGGCATGCCCGGGGGTGTCGAGGAAGGTGATGACACCCTTCGGCGTCTCCACATGATAAGCGCCGATGTGCTGGGTGATGCCGCCCGCTTCGCCAGCAGCGACCTTGGCGCGACGAATGTAATCGAGCAGCGAGGTCTTGCCGTGATCGACATGACCCATGATCGTCACCACCGGCGGACGGGTGATCTTTTCGCCTTCCAGTTCGACATTCTGCGTGTGCGCCGCCAGTACTTCCTCGGCGTTGTTCTGGTTGTCGGCAACCGGTGTGTGCCCCAGCTCTTCGACTACCAGCAGCGCGGTGTCGTGATCGATGGTCTGGTTGATAGTCGCCATGACGCCCATCTTGAACAATGCCTTGACCACCTCGGAACCTTTGACCGCCATCTTCTGGGCCAACTCGGCGACGACGTTGGTTTCGCCCACGACGACCTCACGCACCACCGGCGCGGTGGGACGGGAGAAGCCGTGCGGACCGGTCGGCGCACTGCTGCCGCGCGACATGTCGCGACCGCCACGATTCGATTTGCCGCGCTTGTTGCTGGACGAACGACGCGCACGATCCGCTTCGCTCAAATGCATTTGACCGCCGACAAAGCGCTTGGCGCCATCCTTGCCACCGGCGCTTTCACCGCGGTCACGCGCATGCTTGACCTTGCCGCGGCCGGCATCGGCCACTGGCGGCGCAGCAGTACCAGCGGCAGCGGGGGCCGCTGCCGAGGCTGCCGCGGGAGCGGGCGCAGGAGCCGGCGCGGGAGCGGGCGGCGCCACTGGTTTGACCAGCTTCTCGCGCTTGCGTGGCTCATGAATGCGCGGAAGAATCATGCCGAGATCACGCTGATCGATCCGTTGCACGCCGTCGCCTGACGCCTC
>JALYXN010000363.1 GCA_030947085.1 Pseudomonadota bacterium
AGCTGCTGCCGCTCCTGGTGGCAACCCAACACGTCGCAGTAGAAGCGCTGCATGGCCTCCATGTCGATCACGCGCAAGACGACATGGTCGATTTCGCTGATACGGATCATGGGGCTCTCGCAAGGAAGCTGGGGGACGGGTGAACGCATAATGCCGGCGATGTTCCAGTGTCAGCGAAAGCACCTCACGACACGGCGGTTCCGCCCTGTATAATCGCGGCGGTAACGCTTGGTGGGAGAAGCGGACGACCCGGGTCATCGGGCCGTGCCGCTGCCGAAGACGCAACGCCCGTAATCGCTCAGGCCCCATACCATCACGCGTAAACACTCTGGAGAGAGCGGTTGAATCCGCCGCCGAAGGTGCACGAGACGCGCTCGCGTTTCCAAACTCTCAGGCAAAAGGACAGAGGGGCGCCCCACGTGCGGCACGGCACGTTGTCTGTGGATGGCCCCTATGAACAACAACACTTCCCCCTCGCTGCGCGATCTCGAGCATCACGACGCCTTTGTGGCGCGCCACATCGGCCCCAACGATGCGGAAATCGTGCAGATGCTGCGCCTCATCGGCTACGACTCGCTGGATGCGATGACGGATGCGATCGTGCCGGCAAGCATCAAGTCGCCTGCCCCGCTGGCCCTGCCCCGGGCCATTACTGAAGTCGAGGCACTGGCAAAGATCCGCCTCATCGCGGACAAGAATCTGGTCTTTCGCAGCTTCATCGGTCAGGGCTATTACGGCACCCACACGCCCAATGTCATCCTGCGCAACATCCTGGAGAACCCGGCCTGGTACACGGCTTACACGCCGTATCAGGCGGAGATCTCGCAGGGACGGATGGAGGCACTGCTCAATTTCCAGACGATGTGCGCCGAGCTTACCGGCATGGAAATCGCCAACGCCTCGCTGCTGGACGAAGCCACCGCCGCCGCCGAAGCGATGACGTTGGCCAAGCGTTCGTGCAAGTCGAAGTCCAACGTGTTCTTCGTATCGAAGGGCGTGCATCCGCAAACGCTTGAAGTGGTGCATACCCGCGCAGAAGCGCTGGGCATCGAAGTGCATGTCGGCGATGACGCCGAGGCCAGTTCGGTCGACAGCTTCGGCGTGCTGCTGCAGTACCCGGATACCTTTGGCCATACCGGCGATTACCAAGCCATCACCGATGCCGCCCACGCTCGTGGCGCGCTGGTTGCCGTGGCCACCGACCTGCTGGCGCTGACCCTGATCGCCGCTCCCGGTGAATGGGGGGCGGATATCGTGGTCGGCAACACCCAGCGCTTTGGCGTGCCGTTCGGCAACGGCGGTCCGCATGCCGCCTTCATGGCCTGCCGTGATGCGTACAAGCGCTCGATGCCCGGTCGTCTGATCGGTGTTTCGCTCGATGCCGAAGGCAAGAAATCGTATCGCCTGACCCTGCAGACCCGCGAGCAACACATCCGCCGCGAGAAAGCCACCTCGAACATCTGCACCGCGCAGGTGCTGCTGGCGGTGATGGCCAGCATGTACGCCGTCTACCACGGCCCCGACGGCCTGGTGCGCATTGCGCGCCGCACCCATCGCCTCACCGCCATCCTGGCAGCTGCCCTGCGCGAGAAGGGCCTCAACCCAGACACCGGCTTTTTCGACACACTGCACATCAGTGGTATCGATGCCGGCGAATTGCATGCCCGCGCCCGTGACATCCAGTTCAACCTGCGTGCGATCGATGACAGCAGCGTCTGCATCAGCCTGGACGAAACCACCACGCGCGAGGACGTGATTCAGCTGGCCGGTCTGTTTGGTGCCGAGATCGCCGACATCGATGCGCTGGATGCCGCCACCGCCGATGCGCTGCCTGCCGGCCTGGCGCGCGGCAGCAAGTTCCTCACCCATCCAGTGTTCAATACGCATCACAGCGAGCACGAATTGTTGCGCTACATGCGTGCGCTGGCCGACAAGGATCTGGCGATGGATCGCACCATGATCCCGCTGGGCAGCTGCACCATGAAGCTCAATGCGACCGCCGAGATGATTCCGGTGACCTGGCCTGAGTTCGGCAATATCCATCCGCTGGCACCGGCCTCGCAGACCCACGGTTACAAGGAGCTGATCGACGGCCTCGAAGCGATGCTGGTCGAATGCACCGGCTATGACTCGGTAAGCCTACAGCCCAACTCCGGTGCCCAGGGCGAATACGCTGGCCTGCTGGCGATCCGTGCATATCATCGCTCGCGTAACGAGGGTCATCGCGACGTCTGCCTGATTCCCGAATCCGCCCACGGTACCAATCCGGCCTCGGCCCAGCTGTGCGGGATGAAGGTTGTGGTGACCAAATGCGACAGCAACGGCAATGTCGACGTGGACGATATGCGAGCGAAGGCTGAAAAATATGCCGATCGCCTCGCCGCCCTGATGATCACCTACCCGTCCACCCACGGTGTGTTCGAGGAAGACATCGTCGCGATCTGCGACATCGTGCATCAGCACGGCGGTCAGGTGTATACGGACGGCGCCAACATGAACGCGCTCGTCGGCGTGGCCAAGCCCGGCAAGTGGGGCTCGGACGTGTCCCATCTCAACCTGCACAAGACCTTCTGCATTCCGCACGGCGGCGGCGGTCCGGGCGTCGGACCGTGCGCGGTGAAGTCGCATTTGGCGCCGTTCCTGCCGCGCACGCTCGATAGCGAAGGCCCGGTCGGCATGGTCAGCGCGGCCAACTACGGCTCGGCGTCCATCCTGCCGATCTCGTGGATGTACATCACCCTCATGGGGCAGCAGGGTCTGCGCAAGGCCAGCCAGGTGGCACTGCTCAATGCCAACTACATTTCCAAACGGTTGGCACCGCACTACGCCACCTTGTACACCGGTCGCAACGGTTTGGTGGCGCACGAGTGCATCCTCGATCTGCGCCCGCTTAAGGACGCCACCGGCATCGGTGCCGAGGATGTCACCAAGCGACTGATCGACTTTGGCTTCCACGCCCCGACGCTGAGCTTTCCGGTAGCCGGCACGCTGATGGTCGAGCCGACCGAGAGCGAGTCCAAGCACGAGCTGGATCGCTTCATCGACGCGATGATCCAGATTCGCGAAGAAATCCGCGCCATCGAGGACGGCCGGCTCGACCGCGAGGACAACCCGCTCAAGCACGCGCCGCATACCGCCACCATGGTCTCGGCCAGCGAGTGGACCCACGCCTACCCGCGTGAGCTGGCCGCGTTCCCGCTGCCCAGTCTGAAGCTGCAGAAGTACTGGGCACCGGTGGCCCGCGTCGACAACATCTACGGCGACAAGAACGTGTTCTGCAGTTGCGTGCCGATCGAGGAGTTTGCCGACATCGAGGCCTTCAGCGAGCCGAATGTGGGCTGAGCCCAGCCCCGCACCATTCCACCAAAAGCCCCGCCACGCGGGGCTTTTTTATTTTCCGCAGCCGTGGATTGCCGAACCCGCCGCGACCAGGCGGCTTGCCCACGATTCTGCCTGAAACGACGGACCCGCAAACACAACACATCGTCAGCTGTGACCAACATCTTCCACCCCGGCCTATTACTTAGCCTTCGGCCAGGAGATCTGCGCTCCGCTCGATCTAGGCTCAGGCTTGAAGAAAAACAAAGGTATTGCGGACGTGATGTTCACATCGCGAGAGCGAGGATGACGAGTGACATCCACCCCCTTGTCAACCCTCTCCCGCACCCCTAGCCCGGAGCGCACCATGGCCACGATCAAGAACACCCCCAGGAATTCCTCTTCCAAAGAAATGCCGAAAGAGACACAGCAAAATCGCGGCAATGGCGATGAACTGCAGTTGATGACAAACGGCGAACAACCGACCTTGACCACCAATCAGGGATTACCGGTCAGCGACAACCAGAACTCGCTGAAGGCTACCCCGCGAGGGCC
>JALYXN010000430.1 GCA_030947085.1 Pseudomonadota bacterium
ACCCACGAGCGCGCGTGGATCGATTCCGACTGCGAGAACATGAACGGCAGTTTCTTGTCCGCCGTCTGCGCCGGGGTCAGCCACTGCAGCCCGGACGCCTTCGGCGAAGTCGTGTAGACGATACGCACCTGCGCCGGATGCTTTGGCGCGGCAATCGTCAGCTTGCTGCCCAGATCCTTGTCGCGCGGCGCCAGCACATAGTTCAATGGCCTGCTCTTGCCGTCGGCACCCAGCGCCTCGATGGTCGCGATTTTCAGGTCGCGCGTGTCGAGCACTAGCGAGGGCGCGGAGGGATTCTTCCATTCCAGTTTGAGCGTGGCCTGGCCATTAAGCTGCTTGTGTGGAAAGTCGATCACCAGGTCCAGATCCAGATGCGTCACCACGACCTGGTCCGGCTGGGCATACGAATTGGGCTCGCTGGCATAGGCAGCCAGCGGCAGCATCAACGTGCCGAAGACAAGAACGGGCAGCAAGCGCATGGGGAAGTCTCGTGCTGAAAAACACCGAGTATGGCACCGGGTCGATCAGGGCGGCCTGCGGCAGAAGGCAGCGCGATAGCGGCCAGCCTGCCCTGGCGGGACGCCGCCGATGCATATCTGGTCGCCCGTTATCGCGCCAACTGCTCGCGCACTCGGCATTTCGACTGACCCATGAACACGCGCGGTGAGCGCGAGCTAGCGTTTTTTCACGCATCTGTCCCGTTCGCCGCACGGCCATGTACGCGGCGGCCTAGGGCAATTCGCCACCCGCATGCGGATCGATCGTGTACGCATACATCGTGGACAGAAAGCCTGGCTGTGCTTCGACTCGCTCGATCCATCGGCGCAATTGCGGGTAGGGCGTCAGGCTGAGTCCTGCTTCCTCGGCGCGGCTGATGTAGGCAAACAGCGCGATGTCGGCCACGGTGTAGTGGTTGCCAGCGATAAAGGGGCGCGAGGCCAGTTCGTGTTCCAGCGTGATCAATGTGCGTTCGGCGTTACGGCGCTTGGACTCGACCAGCTCAATCGAGCGCCAGGCCAGTTTGCCGGTCAGGGTCCAGTGACGCAGGGCACCGATGACCGATTCCACCCGCTCCTGCTCGAAGCACAGCCACTGCTGCACCTTCGCGCGCTCGAAAGTGTCGTCCGGAAGATAGGGCGTGCCCTCGGCGAGCCAGGTCAGGATGGCGTTCGACTCCGCCAGCGCGCGGCCGTCGTCGAGCTGGATGGCCGGCACCGTGCCGGTGGGGCTAATGCGCAAAAATGCGGGGGATCTTCCCTCGCCCTCAAAGATGCTGATCGGCACCGTGCAGTAAGCGATGCCGAGATGCTGAAGCAGCTGGCGCACTTTCCAGGCGTTTTGTGAGGGAAGGTAGTCGAACAGGGTTAGCATGGCAGTGCTCCGGTGGCGGTAAGTGTGCAGCTTGGGTAACACTGGCGGGCGCCGCGATCCGGTTCTTGCGCTGTCATTCCACTGCACTACATGCCAGTGGCCGTGCTCACCTTTCACTCGATGACTTTCCTCTGATGCGCAGACTTTCAACGCCTTTGCGCCGCTTGTTGTGGACGCTGGGCGGGCTGTACGCGCTCTATCTGGCCGCCGGCAATATCTATCTCAACAGTGCGTTGGCGACATCCAATCTCAACCGCGAGCCGCAGACGTTCCAGGCGAGCTGGAGTGGGGCGTGGACCGTGTGGCCAGGACAGGTGGTGCTGCATGACCTGCGCGTCCACGGTCATGCACGAAAACTGTTGTGGGATGCACGCGGCAAGACGGTGACCGGACGACTGCAGCTGTGGCCGCTGTTCCGGCGCGAACTGCGCTTCGAGCATGTTTTAGCCACCGAAGTGACGGTCGCCGTTCAGCGCACCACGCAGGACAATTCGCCCCCGCCCTGGCAGCCGGATGTCTGGCATTTGCGGGTGGATCGACTCACCACGCAGTCGCTTCGGCAATTAAGTTTCGATCAGCTGGTGGCCGACAGCGACCACGGTTCGGGCACGGTCGGCTTCACCCATCAGCTGCGCGGGGGAGCCACCCGCATCCTGCCGTCGCACCTGTTGATGTCCCACGCCCAGCTGCACTGGGGCCAGCAAGCGCTATTGCACGACGCGCGCATGGAAACGCGGTTTCACTTCGATGCCTTTACG
>JALYXN010000432.1 GCA_030947085.1 Pseudomonadota bacterium
CCGCTGGGCATGAGCACCGCCAGCTTTCTGCGTGACTACTGGCAAAAGCGACCACTGCTGATCCGCAACGCATTCCCCGAATTCGAGCCGCCGCTGCAGCCAGACGATCTGGCCGGACTGGCCTGCGAGCCCGCCGCATTGGCGCGACTGATCATGCGTGACGAGAAGCGTGATCGCTGGCACGTCAATCCGGGCCCGCTGACCGAGGATGACTTCGCCAGCACGCCCGACAGCCACTGGACCTTGCTGGTGCAGGATGTGGACAAGTGGGATAGCGACGTGGCCGAACTGCTGCAGCACTTCACCTTTCTGCCCAGCTGGCGAGTGGACGATGTCATGGTGTCCTATGCCGAACCCGGTGGTGGCGTCGGTGCGCATGTGGATCAGTACGATGTGTTTCTGCTGCAAGGGCTGGGTCAGCGACACTGGGCCATCAGCGACGATCCGATGGCGCCCAAGCAGTCCCGTCCCAATGTGGAGCTGAAACAACTGGCGCAGTTCGAACCCACCCACGAGTGGCTGCTGGATCCGGGCGACATGCTGTACCTGCCGCCCGGTATCGGGCACGACGGCGTGGCCTTCGGCGGCCCGTGCCTGACCTTTTCGATCGGCATGCGGGCGCCCTCGCAAGCGGAGCTGACCGGCGATCTGGCCGATTACATCGCCGAGCGCCTGCCCGAAGAGTTGCGCTACACCGATCCCGACCTGAAGGTCGCCAAGACAACAGGAGAAATCGACCGCGCCGCGATGGACCGGCTGCGTCATTCACTGCCGTTCGCCTCGGCTTTGAGTGACGAGATGCTGCGCGACTGGTTTGGTCGTTTCATCACCCGTTACCGCAATGCACAGGTGGCGGTGGCGCGGGAGAAGCCGCTGACGGCGGCAGCACTGACCAAGCAGCTCACCGGCGGCGCACAGCTGCTGCGGCATCCCTGGTCCCGATTGGCCTGGGCACGCGGCAAGTCGTCCTGCACGCTGTATGTCAGCGGCCAGGCGTATCCGGCCACCCCGGGCATCGCCGAACAGCTTTGCGCGCAGCGCACGTTCGAACCAGCCGGCAAGCTTGACGTTACCGAACAGGCGTTGTTGCTCGAACTGGTCAACGACGGCCATCTGGTGCCGCGAAAGCCTCGCCGCCGCCGATGAAACTGCAGAACTTCCAGGTCGAGCTGGTCGACTGGTCGCGCGAGGACCAGCGCGCCGCCCTGCTCGACCTGCGCGACACGGTGTTCATCCAGGAGCAGCACGTGCCGGAGGCGCGCGAGCGGGACGGAATCGACGGCGACTGCCAGCACGTGCTGGCGCGGGACGATGACGGCCAGCCGATCGGCTGCGGACGGCTGACCCCGGCGCGAAAAATCGGACGCATGGCCGTGCTGGCCGAATGGCGAGGCCGAGGCGTCGGTGCAGCGATGCTGCGTGAACTGATCGCCCGCGCTGGCGCCAGGGGTTGGACCGAGGTGGCGCTTGCCGCACAGACCAGCGCCATCGGCTTCTACGAGCGCGCAGGTTTCGAGGCCCATGGCGACATCTTTGACGATGCCGGCCTGCCGCACCGGGCCATGCGCCTGGCATTACCCATTGATGAGGACGCGGCAGCGCCACTGCCTCGCGTCGAGGCGCTAGCTGCCAGCAGTCGCAACGAGATCGGTGCGAGCCGCCTGCAACTACTGATTGACGCACGCCATCGTCTTTGCCTGTATCTGCCGACGCTGGGCACGAACTGCTATGCCAGCAGCGAAGAGCTGGACGAAATCCGCCGCGTCGCGATCTCGGGTCGCAGAGCGCAGATTCGCATCCTGCTGCATGATTCCGCCACCGCTTTGCGCCACGACCATCGGCTCATCGCCCTCGCCCAGCGACTCACCACCGCCATCCAGGTCCGTACCCCGCTCGAGGAAGTGGACCTGGCCTACGCCTCCTCGTATCTGCTCAACGATGTCGGCGGCTATCTGTTTTTGCCCGACGTGGACAAGCCGCAAGGTCGCGGCGCGCGCAGTGATCGCCCCAGCCAGGCACCGCTGCAGCAGCATTTCGATGAAGT
>JALYXN010000437.1 GCA_030947085.1 Pseudomonadota bacterium
TGCGCTTTCTCGCGGATCGAGCAGGTGTTGATCAGAATCACGTCCGCCTCGGATTCATCCTTGGTCAGCTCCATCCCATGCGACGCGTTAAGCACGTCGGCCATCTTGGCCGAGTCGTACTCGTTCATCTGGCAGCCGTGGGTCTTGATGAAGAGTTTCATGGAAGCGGGTTTGCCGTGCATGGCGTGGATACCGTGGTTTGTGAAGCAGAAGGGTGCGCTGAACCGTACAGCTTACCCGCGTGGGAGCATGCTAGCCAGCCGATCTGCACGCCGGATCAAGCACTTGCGATCGAACAAGCGGTCGTTGTGGCTGCGCGCAGCGTCCGCTTCAAGGGTGTGGCGGCTGAACACAGGGCGTGGCGCACGATTTGGCTGGCGCGCACTTGGCGTCAGCGGCGTGTGGCTGCACACTGCGCTCATGTTCGACGTCGCACAGCACGGGGGAAGCGTCGATCGGCCTGCCGGGGGCTTCCCACTATTGTTGATTCCGCTTGGGTTGACCCTGTCCGGGTTGATCCTGCTCGGGATCGTGCTTTGCTGCGCCTTGTGGTCGCCTGCTGCGCGGGCCGGTTCGTTGTATCGGTGCACGGGCACCAGCGGCGAAGCGGTATTCAGCAGCAGCAAAGCGGGGTACCAGCACTGCAAGGTCATCAGCACCTATGCGGAACCGGTGCGGCGTCGCCTGCCAACGCGACCGCCCGCGCCGACGCCGTCGATCGATGGCGTCACCGGCTCGGTCGAAACGAGCGCATGGAAGCTCGCGGCCGATGGTTCGATCCCGACCTCGCTGGACCACGTGACGGGCAGTGTCGACAGCAGCGGGCGACTGCTGGGCGATGCGCGAATGCGACGTCAGTCGATGGCCGCGGTCAAGGGCTCGGCCGAGACCAGCGCGGCCTTGCCACTGGCCGCGGCGGCGGCCGGAACGCCCGGCCAGTGGCGTTATCACGAATCGCAACAGACGCCGGAGGCGAAGATCGCCGCGGCAGCCGGTGGCAACACGGAGCTGCGTGGCGCGGTGTATCGCATCGTGCGCAAGGATGGCAGCGTCGAATACACCAACGTGCGCGGGGCGAGAAGCGAGGGGCAGGCCGTCACCAGGCTGTTCAGTTACATCGCCACCTGCGTCGCGTGCAACCTGCATTCAAAGGTGCGCTGGGGCAGTGTCTCGCTCAACCTCACCGCGTATGCCGATACCATCCGCTCGGCCAGCATCGAGTACGGCGTCGACGAGGCCTTTCTGCGCGCGATCATTCATGCCGAAAGTGCCTTCAATCCGCGTGCGCTGTCGCTGAAGGGTGCCCAGGGCCTGATGCAGTTGATGCCCGGCACCGCCAGCGACATGGGCGTCCTGGATGCGTTCGATTCGGACCAGAACATTCGCGGCGGTGCGCGTTATCTCAGCCTGCTGCTGCGTGACTTCGACGGCAACGAACGGCTGGCCGCCGCGGCCTACAATGCCGGCCCCGGCGCCGTGCAACGCTACCAGGGGGTGCCACCGTATGCCGAGACGCAGGTCTATGTCGAGCGCGTCGGTACCCTGCGCAGGCGCTATGGCGAGGCGATCCGCCCTCCGCTCGCCGCAAGCGGACCCGGCTGAGTCGAAAGGTGACGTTTCAACTGTCCGACGAATTGGCACTCATCATCGGCCGTTGCGCGAGGGTGATCTCGGCATGGAACGCGCTGCCATTGCGCAGGCCGGAAAGTTCGACCTTGCTGCCCGGCTTGAGCGCGGCCTCGTGCCGTCGCAGATCCGAGGGGTCGAGAATGTCGTCGGTGCCGATGCGCAGCAGGACGTCATGTGGCTGGATGCCGGCAGCTGCGGCGGGACCGCCCGGATAGACACTAGTGACCTGCGCCCCGCGTGCGGCAGCGGGCAGGCCGCTGTTGGCCGGAACCGGCACGAAGGCATATTCCGCACCGATCCACCCGCGCACGACGTGGCCGGTGGCGATGATCTGGTCCAGCACCTTCTTGGCGGTGGTTCCCGGAATGGCGAAGCCGATACCCTCGGCGCCGGCCGCCTTGCCGATCAACAGCGTGCTGATGCCGACCAGGGCGCCACGGGCGTTGACCAGCGCGCCGCCCGAATTGCCGAGATTAATAGCCGCATCGGTCTGGATGAAATCCTCGGCGCTGGAGCTGTTCAACTGTCGCCCGATGGCGCTGACGATGCCCATGGTCACGGTCTGGTTGAGGCCGAGCGGATTGCCGATCGCCAGCACGACGTCGCCCGGCCGCGGCGGCTCGCTGGCCATGCGGATGACCGGAAGATTGCTGGCATCGATCTTCAGCACGGCCAGATCCGATTCCGGATCGGCGCCGACCAGCGTCGCCTTGGCGATACGGCCATCGAAGAGCAGCACCTGGATGTCGGCAGCGTGCGCAATGACGTGGTTGTTGGTCAGCACATAGTCCTTGCCCTGGGTGCTGACGATGACGCCAGAACCCAGGGTCTGCTCGCGATGCTGGTAGGTGGTTGGCTGGCCGCCGAACAGCTGCTGCAGCACCGGGTTGTCATACATCTTCACCGCCTGCTCGGTGACGATCTTGTTGGCATAGATGTTCACCACCGATGGTGCGGCGGTGGCCACCGCGTCGGCATACGAGACCGGACCGTTGCCGAGGTGACTTTGCTCTGGCGCGGCGCGGGTGACGGTGGTGGCAAGGCCGAAGCGTGCGCGCAAACGTTCGCCACTGCCGGGCCAGAACAGGCTGACCGCGAAGGCCAGCGCCAATCCCAGCACGGCGAAACGGGCAATGAAGAGAAGCGTGCCGGCGGCGTGTTTCATCACGGGATCATGTGTTCCGGCAGATCAGGGCAAAAGGCGATGGCGATGTGGACTTCGCCGATATCTCCTTTATTGTACGGGGCTTGCCCTGACGCTACACTAACGCGATTTTTACGGGGGCTAAAAGTCCCCTCCCACGAATGACATTGCAAGTACCGGAGAGCCTGATGGCGAACGAAGTCGTCGATCACGGCCGCCGCCGTTTCCTTACAGCAACCACTGCGGTGGTCGGTGGTATTGGAATCGTGTCGGTAGCTGTGCCCTTCATCAAGTCGTGGGAACCCAGCGCGCGCGCCAAGGCCGCTGGCGCTCCGGTGATCCAGTCACTGAAAAAGATCGAGGCCGGCCAGCAGCTGATCGTGGGCTGGCGCAGCCTGCCGGTGTTCATCGTCAATCGGACGCCAGCGCAGCTGGCGGTGTTGCCGAAAGAGGATCCGCTGCTGGTCGATCCCAAGTCGGAAGTCGACCAGCAGCCAAAGTACGCGCAAAACGAAACGCGTTCGATCAAGCCCGAGTGGCTGGTGATGATCGGCATCTGCACGCATCTGGGCTGTGTGCCGGACTTCTACGGTGAGATCAAGCCGGAGCCGTTCGACCCGAACTGGAAGGGTGGCTACTACTGCCCCTGCCACCATTCGCGTTATGACATCGCCGGCAGGGTTTACAAGAACGTGCCGGCGCCGAAGAACATGGTGATTCCGCCGTATCACTTCATTGACGATACAACCGTCCAGATCGGCGTCGATCCGAAGGGAGCTGCGTGATGGCCAATGTATTCAGCAACATCGGCGATTGGGTCAACGAGCGCGCGCCGGGCATGATGCCGATGTATCGCGCGCACATGAGCGAGTACTACGCGCCGAGGAACTTCAATCTCTGGTATTACTTCGGTTCGCTGGCGGTCCTGGTGCTGGTCAACCAGATCGTCACCGGTATCTTCCTCACCATGAACTACAACCCGAGCGCGGCGGGAGCCTTCGACTCGGTCCAGTACATCATGCGTGACGTGGAGTGGGGCTGGCTGATCCGCTACATGCATTCCACCGGCGCCTCGCTGTTCTTCGTGGTGGTGTTCCTGCACATGTTCCGCGGCATCATGTACGGCTCGTACAAGAAACCGCGCGAGCTGGTGTGGCTGCTCGGCATGCTGATTTTTCTGGCGCTGATGGCCGAGGCCT
>JALYXN010000445.1 GCA_030947085.1 Pseudomonadota bacterium
AGTCGGTGCCGACGCCGCGCCCGCCGCTGGTCGCGGTGCCCGTTCCGGCGGCCGCGGAGGCCGCCAACGAGAGCCCGCCGGCGCATCCGATGCTCGAGCGGGCGGTGCAGGACACCGCGCGCATGCGCAACGAACTGGGCAGCCTGCGCGAAATGCTCGAGACCCAGTTGTCCAGCCTGGCCTGGAACGACATGGAGCGGCGCCAGCCGCTGCAGGCGCGGGTGCTGCGCGAGATGACCCGTATGGGCATCGACGCCGATGTGGCACGCAAGCTGGTCGCCGAACTGCCCGCGCAGATCAATGCCGAGCAGGCGCGCTACCTGCCGCTGGGGATGCTCAGCAGCAGCCTCACGGTCAGCGGTCGCGCCATCTCCGCCAACGCAGGAGTCACCGCTCTGGTCGGACCGACCGGCGTGGGCAAGACCACCACGATTGCCAAACTGGCCGCACGCGCCGTGCTGTCCCACGGTGCGGACCAGGTCGCCCTGATCAGCACCGATCACTACCGCATCGGTGCCTCGGCCCAGCTGGAACATTACGGCCGACTGCTCGGCGTGCGCGTTTACCCTGCCTACGACGCGGAAAGCCTGCGCAAGGTGCTGGAGTTGCTGCGCGGCCGGCACACGGTCTTGATCGATACCGCCGGCGTGGCCGGCAGCGATCCGCGGCTCGCGCAACAGATGGATATTTTCTCACAGGCAGGGGACGTGCATGCCTGCATGGTGCTGGCCGCAAACGCGCAATCGCAGTCGTTGGATGAGGCGGTACGCGCCTATCTGCCGCTGCAGCCGCGGGCCTGCATCCTGACCAAGTTGGACGAAGCGCCAAACCTTGGTGGCGCGCTGTCGGCACTGATCCGCCACCGCCTGCCGCTGGATTACACCACCGACGGGCAGCGCGTGCCGGAGGACATCGCCGCCGCCGATGCGCGGGTGCTGGTATGCCGCGCCGCGCAGTCGCTGAAGGGGCATGTACCGGATGAAACGCTGATGGCCGAGCGCTTCGGCCTGCCGGCGGTGGCCAGCGCATGAACGGAGCACTCGCCATGGATCAAGCCTGGGGCCTGAAGAACATGTTGTCGGCGATGGGTGGCAGGCAGGAGATACCGCCCCCTCCCTGCCATCAAGCCAGCAGCCTGCTTGCCGCCCCAAAGCGTTCGCGTCGCCCCTGTCGCGCGATCACCGTGGCTAGCGGCAAGGGTGGCGTCGGCAAGAGCACGGTAGCGGTGAATCTCGGCATGTCGCTGTCGATGGCCGGCCACGACGTGATGCTGCTGGATGCCGACATGGGGCTGGCCAACGTCGACGTGCTGCTCGGGCTGGCGCCGTCGCGCCATATCGGTCATCTGCTCGACGGCGAGTGCACGTTGGAGGATCTGTTGCTGGCCGCGCCGAGGGGTTTGCAGGTGATTCCGGGTGGGTCCGGTGCGCGTCGTCTGGCGCAGCTGGACAGCAACGGACATGCGGCGATCATTCGCGCGTTCGATGAGCTGGCCCGGCCGCCGCACTACCTGCTGGTGGACACTGCCGCCGGCCTCACCGACAGCGTGGCCATGTTTTCCGCTGCTGCCGATGACGTGGTGCTGGTGGTATGCGACGAGCCCGCATCGATCACCGATGCCTATGCCCTGATCAAGGTGCTCAGTCGCGATTTCGGCGTGCGACGCTTCCGCATGGTGGCGAACATGGTGCGCAATGAGGGCGAGGCCCGGCAGTTGCACCACAAGCTGACTCGGGTCAGTGATCGCTTCCTCGACGTGGTGATCGATTTCAGCGGTTGGGTGCCGCACGACGAGCGCCTGCGCCAGGCCATTCGGCGCCAGAGTGCGGTGGTGGACCTGTGGCCATCGAGTCGTTCGGGATTGGCATTCAAGCAATTGGCCGGTGCGGTCGATACATGGGCAGAACCTGATCGCGCAGGGCACGACCGGATCGCCTTTTTTGGTAACCGGGTGACCTCGGCGGCAGGGTACTGAGATGAGTGTGGCTTTGGAATATCTGCAGAATTCGCGCGACAGTGCCGACGAGTTGGTACTTCGACACGCGCCGCTGGTGCGCCGAATCGCCTATCACCTGATGGGGCGGCTGCCGGCGAGTGTCGATGTGGGTGATCTGATACAGGCGGGGATGATCGGCTTGCTGGAAGCGTCGCGACATTTCGCCGCCGACAAGGGCGCCAGTTTCGAGACGTATGCGGGGATCCGCATCCGTGGCGCGATGCTGGACGAATTGCGACGCACCGACTGGACACCGCGGTCGGTACATCGCAAGACCCGCGAGGTGGCCGAGGTCGTCCGCCGGATCGAAACCGAAACCGGTGCCGAGGCGGAGGATACCGAGGTCATGCGTCGGCTTGGCATCGGTGCCGAGGAGTATCACCAGATACTTGCCGATGCGGCTTGCGTTCGTTTGCTCAGCCTGACGACCTCCGATGACAGCGAGGAGGGTTCGATACTGGATGTGGCCGACGAAAGCAGCCTCAACCCGCAGGAAAACATCGAGCGGGACGGCATGCGCGATGCGCTGGCCGAGGCCATCGACGGCCTGCCCGAGCGGGAAAAAATGGTGATGTCGCTGTACTACGAGCAGGAGCTGAATCTGAAGGAGATCGGCGCCGTGCTCGGGGTCAGCGAGTCGCGTATCTGCCAGATTCATGGCCAGGCGGTCATCCGGCTTCGTGCACGGCTGACCGGTTGGCGCGGTTGATCAATCAATACACATAAGTTTCTGAGGCTGCGCATTGGCCAGCACCGTGCACCTGGAGAGAGCATTTGGACAAGAACATGAAAATCCTGGTGGTGGACGACTTTTCCACCATGCGACGGATCGTGCGTAACCTGTTGGTCGAGTTGGGTTTCAGCAACCCGTTGATCCAGGAAGCCGACGATGGTGCGAGCGCCATGGTGATGCTGAAGAGCCAGCCATTCGACATGGTGGTAACCGACTGGAACATGCCAAACATGACCGGCATCGAACTGTTGCGAGCGATCCGCGCCGAGGCCGCATTGAAAGGCATGCCGGTATTGATGGTGACTGCCGAGAACAATCGCGACCAGATCATCGCAGCGGCGCAGGCCGGCGTGAACGGCTACATCGTCAAGCCATTTACGGCCGTCACTCTCAAGGAAAAGCTCACCAAGATCTTTGAACGGATCGCCGCCAGCGGAGCCAGCGCATGAACATGATAACTCCCCTCGCGGCCGACGAGACGCTGCCGGGCGAACTGCGCGAGTTGCTCAACAGTCCCGACGGCGTCGCCTTCGAACAGGCGCTTGATGTGATGGTCCGCCAGCGCGAACAGCGCATGTTCCGCGCACTCGGCCAGCTGGCGCGCGATCTTCACGATGCCGTGCGCCGCCTCGGCGGCGAGCTGGCCACCGAGGGGCTGCCCGACATGGTGGCCAATGCGCGCCAGCAACTGCAGGACGCGCTGGAGATGAGCGCGCAGGCTGCCCATCGCAGTCTCGATTTCGCCGAGCGGTTGCGGCCGCAGGCCGAATCGCTGGCGCACAACGCCAGCGAGGTGCTGCAACAGACCGACGGCAACGAGGCCACTGCCGCCTTGGCGCGTGAGGCAGGCGAATTTGCCACCCATTGCCGCGACAGCCTGGCTGACATGGTGTTGGCGCAGTCCTGGCAGGATCTCACCGGGCAGCGCATCAAGAAGGTCGCCAACTTCATCGGCACGGTGGAATCGTCATTGCTGGAGCTGGTACGACTCACCGGCGCACTGGCCGGCAGCGAGAAGCCCGACGTTCCGGTCAAGGTCTCCAGTCAGGACGATGCCGATCGTCTGCTCAGCGAATTCGGTTTTTGAGGCGAGCCTGCTTATGGTCCCCAAGCACCCCGCGTTGTCATCGAGTGGCTGCCAGGTGGTAGTGCGTGGCGCAGCGCTTGACTGGCCGTCAGGTCAAGCCGCGCGCTGCCGCCTGGCGGCCACTCGATGGCAACCCGAAGGGCCGGGTCTGTTTGCGCGCAGGCCGGCGTCATCACTCAGTCGTGGACGGACGTCCACTCCTTCGTTCTTCCTTGGCCTGCGCGCAAACAGCTCCCGGCGCGGGGCGCCTGGGAAGCATAAACAGGCTCTGGCCCCGTGAATGCAGAATTTGACATTGAGCTGCGACAGGATTTTCTGGTCGAGGCAGGCGAACTGCTGCAGCGTCTGGGCGAGCAACTGGTCGGCCTGGAAAGCTCGCCGCGCGACAGCGAGCTGTTGAACGCGGTATTCCGCGCTTTCCATACGGTAAAAGGAGGCGCCGGCTTTTTGGCGCTCGAGCCGATGGTGGTGTTGTGCCATCACGCCGAGGACCTGCTGAACGAGGCCCGCGGCGGCAAGCTCCTGCTCGGTCAGGCACACATGGATGCGTTGCTTGAGGCGCTCGACCTGCTCAATGACATGATGGCAGCGGTCAGTGCGGAAACGCCTGCAAGCATGCCGCCGGCCCGCCTGCTGCAATCGCTGCTGCCGCGGGTCGCTGCCGTGGCGCCATCCGCCGCTGCGGCACACGTACCGTCGACGTCGGCGACCACCGATGTCGCGATCGACGACAGCGAATTCGAAGCGCTGCTGAACAGCATGTACGGCACCAGTGCGCCGGGCACGGTGGAGGCAGCGGCCTTGCCGGTCACCCTGTCCAACAGCGCGCCGGCTATCGATGATGACGAGTTCGAGGCGTTGCTGGATGCGCTGCATGGCGACGCCGCGCCGACCGCGGTGGTCGCAGCGGCCGCGCCGACGCCAGCACCAGTCGCTGCAGCGACCAAACCAGAACCCGCACCGGCAACCGCGCCTGCGCGCCCGGCGGCGGTGGCCGAGACCACGGTACGGGTGGATACCGCTCGCCTCGATGTGTTGGTCACTTACGCTGGCGAACTGGTGCTGGTGCGCAATCGCCTGCTGAGCCTGGCCGCCCGCGACGGCGACGAGGCGCTGGTGACCGCGGCCGGCGAACTGGATCGCGTGGCCGACGAATTGCAGACGGCGGTGATGGGCATGCGCATGCAGCCGGTCGGACGCCTGTTCCAGCGCTTCCCCCGGATCGTGCGGGACCTCGCCCGTCAGCTGGGCAAGGACGTCGAACTGGTGCTGGAAGGCGAGGGAACCGATCTCGACCGCAGCCTGGTGGAGGCACTGGCCGACCCCTTGATCCACCTGTTGCGCAACGCACTCGATCACGGCGTGGAGATGCCGGACGAGCGCGAGCTGACTGGCAAGCCGTCCAAGTGTCGGGTCTGCCTGTCCGCCCGCCAGCGCGGCGAACGCATCGTGATCTCGGTGAGTGATGATGGGCGCGGCATGGATGCGGAGGTGCTGCGGCGCAAGGCGGTGGAGAAAGGCGTGATCGATGCGGTCCAGGCCGCGCATCTCACCGAAAACGAATGTTACGAACTGATCTTCCGACCGGGCTTCAGTACCGCCGCCACGGTTTCGGATATCTCCGGCCGCGGCGTCGGCATGGACGTGGTCAAGACGCGCGTGGCTGAACTCGGCGGCACCTTGCGGGTAAGCTCGAAACTCGGCCAGGGCAGCGAACTGGAGCTGACCGTGCCATTGACCCTGGCGATCCTGCGCGTGCTGATGGTCCGCGTCGACGCGCGGCTATTCGCGCTGCCGCTGTCCAATGTCGAGGAGGTGTTCGAGCTCGTCGAAGGCCAGGATCGCCTGCTCGACGGACGCCTGGTCGCGCACCATCGCGGCCGCGCCCTGCCACTGGCCAATCTGGCCGGCTGGGCGGGTACCCATACTTCCGCCGGCCGTCATGTGGTGGTGCTGCACATCGGCCATGTGCGGCTGGGTTGCCTGGTGCATGAGGTGATGGGGCGCGAGGACGTCATCGTCAAACCGCTGGGCCCGCTGTTCGGCGGCGTGCCGGGGATCGCCGGCGCCACCGTCACCGGTGATGGCCGGCTGGCGCTGGTGGTGGATCTGGCGAGCGTGGCCGACAGCAGCGGGCAGCTGCTGCCCTCCCTGCAAGTGATTGCATGAACCGCATGAACCGCATGGATCTGGTAAGCATCATCGGTACGATTCTGGGCGTGCTGGTGATTATCGTCGGGACCGTGCTCAAGGGTTCGACGGTGGGCGCGCTGTGGAACCCGGCGGCGTTCGTGTTCGTGTTCTTCGGCACGTTGGCCGCGCTGCTGGTACAGAACCAGGGCAAGGTGCTGAAGCATGCCTTGTCGATGATCTCGATGATTTACAAGCCGCCCCGGCACCAGCCAGATGAACTGATCAGGCGCATCGTGGACTGGAGCGAGCGGTCCCGTCGGCATGGCCTGCTCGGGCTGGAGCCGCAGATCGATCTGGAGAACGACCCGTTCATCATCAAGGGGCTGCAACTGCTGGTTGACGGCAACGAGCCGGAGGTGTTGCGCAGCGTGCTGGAAGTCGACCTGGACACTCGTGAAGCGGTCGACCTGGCCGGCGCCAGGGTTTACGAGAACGCTGGCATCTACTCGCCCACCCTGGGCATCATCGGCGCGGTCATGGGCTTGATGGCGGTGATGCAGAATCTGGCCGACCCAAGCAAGCTCGGACACGGTATCGCGGCCGCCTTCGTGGCGACCATCTACGGGGTGGCGCTGGCCAACATGTTCATGCTGCCGATGGCGGCGCGGCTGAAAGGCCTGATCAGCCGGCAGACGCAGATGCGCGAAATCGTCATCGAGGGGCTGGCCTCGATCGCCCAGGGCGACAACCCGCGGCAGATCGCGTCCCGGCTGCAGGGCTATGTCGAATGAGGAAGAAACGGCATGAGGAACACCTCAATCACGAGGCGTGGGCGATCCCCTATGCGGATCTGATGACCCTGCTGCTGGCGTTCTTTGTGGTCATGTACGCCGTGTCGGTGGTCAACAAGGGCAAGTACCAGGTGATGTCCGCGTCGATGACGGATGCGTTCAACGGCCATCCGGCGGCGGTCGTACCCGGGGCTGTCGGCGCGACCGGCGCGATGGCTGCGCCGTCGGCTGCTGCTACGAAAGATGCATCGAACTCGCCGATCCGCCCGCCGATCCCGTTGCGCGGCACGCCGGCAGTGGTGGCGGCCGAACCCGCCGCGAAGGCCGTCGCTGCGAAAGCCGTCTCCGCGAAGGCCGTCGCGGCGAAGCCGAGCACGCTGGCGCGGATCGAGCAGCAGATCCAGCAGGCGCTGCAGCCGCTGATCGACAAGAAGCTGGTTATCCTGCGGCGCACGCCGGACCGGCTGGAAATCGAGATTCGCACCGACATCCTGTTTTCCAGCGGCGCGGCGCAGCTGTCGACATCGGCCAGCCGGGTGTTGGTCGGCGTGGCCTCGAT
>JALYXN010000458.1 GCA_030947085.1 Pseudomonadota bacterium
GATCCCCAGCTGCTGCCGCACTTGTTGCGCGGGCGTGCCGGTCATCGCCGTCTGCCGGTGTGGTTGTTCGCCCTGGGGTGGACACTCGCGGCACTGGTGCTGGCCGGGCCGAGCTGGAACCGGGTCAGTCAGCCGTTATATGCCAACCGCGCGGCACAGGTGGTGGCGATTTCCTTGTCGCAACACATGCTGGCGCGCGATGTGGCGCCCAGTCGCATCGATCGCGCGCGCTACAAGGCCCGCGATCTGCTGGCCAGCAATCACGATGGCCTCAATGCCTTGATCGGCTATGCCGGCGAAGCGTTCGTGGTTGCGCCATTGACGTCCGACGTCAACAGCCTCGACGACCTGCTCAATGCGATGGCACCGGACACGATGCCGATCGATGGCGACGATGCCGCGGCGGCGATCGAACGCGGCGCCGCCCTCATTCACGATGCCAAAGCCGGCGGTGGCTCGCTGGTGCTGATCACCGATCAGGCCGATGCCGCGGCCGATACCGCGGCGCGCAAGGCGAACGCTGCCGGTGTAAGCGTTTCTGTGCTCGGTGTCGGCACCACGCAAGGCGGTCCGGTGCCTTTGTCCAGCGGCGGCTTTCTGCGTGATGCGCAGGGAACGATGGCGCTGGTGGCGCGCGATGACGCCGCATTGCGCGACTTGGCAGCGGCCGGCGGTGGTCGCTACGTCGCCATGAGCGCCGACCACAGCGATATCGATGCGCTGCATGCACAGTTGCGCCAGCAGCCGGCAGCCGCGTCCAGCGCCCAGGTGGGTGATGAATGGCAGGATCGCGGTCCCTGGTTGCTGCTGCCGTTGTTGCTCATCGTGGCGCTCGCGTTCCGCCGCGGCTGGCTGCTGTTGCTACCGCTGGTGCTGTTGCCGATGTGGCCGACGCCAGCGGCGGCCACTACATGGAAGGATCTGTGGGCGCGTCCCGATCAGCAGGCAGCGCAGGCGTTGCAGCAAGGTCATCCGAAGCTGGCGCAGCAACTGGCGCGTGATCCTGCCTGGCGTGGGGCGGCAGCGTATCGTGCCGGCGACTACGCCGCAGCGGCCGATGCACTGCAGCAGACGCCGGGCACCGATGGGGCGTACAACCTCGGCAATACCCTGGCCCGGCAGCGCAAGTATCCCAAGGCGATCAAAGCCTATGACAAGGCGTTGAAACTCGATCCGGCCAACGCCGATGCGAAGGCCAATCGAAAGGCGATCGAGGATTGGCTGCGCAAGCAGAAGTCGAAGCAGAAGCCATCCGACCAGAAGGGCGATCCGAAGGATCATCAGGGTCACAATGGCGACAAGGAAAAATCCAAACCGGGCGATTCGTCGGGAAAGAACAAGAAGCCGGATGCGGACAACAAGGAGTCGGGCAAGGACGGTTCCAGCTCACCGGATGCATCCGATCGGAGCGGCAAATCGAAGCCGCCAACGTCCCCAGATAAAAAATCATCCGGCGACGATCAGCCCAAGCCGCAAACCCCGCAACAGCAGGCTGACGAGCAGGCGAAAGCCGAGCAGGCGAAGCAGGCGCTGAAGAAGCAGATGGATCAGGCCTTGTCCGGCAAACCAGCCGAAAAGAAACCGGCCCCACACCAACTGGGCGCGATGGCCAAGGATGATCCGCAATCGAAGTTGCCTGCGGACCTGCAGCACGCGCTGCAGCGCGTGCCCGATGATCCCGGCGCCTTGCTGCGGCGGAAGTTCGAACTTGAATACCAGCAGCGCCACGGCGTGGCGCCAGACGAGGATGCACAGCCGTGATCTTTCGACGACTGAGAATGGTGTGCCTGATGCTGCTGGTGCCACTGGCGGCGCAAGCGGCACAGGTGACGGCGACGCTCGATCGCAGCAGCGTGCAGTTGGGCGAAACGGTGACCCTGAACGTGCGGGTGGAAGGCAGCAGCGGCGGCGTGGCAATGCCTGACCTGCAGGCGTTGAACCCGGACTTCAACATCCTCGGCACGTCACAGAACAGCAGTCTCAGCATCGTCAACGGCTCGGCGACATCCAGCCTCACGATCGGCATTGCGCTCAGGCCGAAACACGTCGGCACCCTGGAAATACCCTCGCTCGACGTCGGTGGCGAAACGACCACGCCACAGCAGCTGCAGGTCACCGCCGCGGACTCCAACCCGGCAGCTTCCGGCCGGGATGTCTTCATGGAAGCCAAGGTCGAGCCGCAGCAGGCTTACGTCGGCCAGCAATTGAGCTACGTGGTGCGGCTCTACTACGCCGTCAGCATCAGTAACGGTGCGCTCAATGAACCGACGGCCGCTGGGCTCGAGGTCAGCCGGGTCGGCAAGGACCTCACTTACGACGCCCAACGCGCTGGCCGCATGTATCACGTGCTGGAGCGCCGTTACGCGCTGGTGCCGCAGCATGCCGGACGTATGGATATCCCTGCCGCCAGCTTCGACGGCCAGGCGATCGACAGGAACGACCCGAACAGTTTCTTCGGCTCCAGCAGCCCGGTATCAGCGGTCGCCTCAGCGGTGTCGGTCATAGTGAAGGCGCCGCCCGCCGACTGGGGCAAAAGCGCGTGGCTGCCAGCACGCGATCTCACCCTGACGATGGACGGCTGGCCGGACGCCAAGGATCCAGTTCGGGTCGGACAGCCACTGAACCTGACCATGACCGTGCAGGCTACCGGCTTGCCGTTTGAGGCCTTGCCGGCTTTGAGCCTGCCGCCGCTCGACGGTGCCAAGGCGTATCCGGACAAGCCTGTCACGGGTACGCAGCAGGATGGGCAATGGCTGGTCGGCCGTCGGCAACAGGCGTTTGCGATCGTGCCCGAACGTGCGGGGACCCTGACCATTCCCGCGACCACCCTGAAATGGTGGAATGTCGAAACCGACCACATGGAGCTGGCGCAGATTCCCGCCCATAGCATCACGGTGCTGCCGGCCGTTGGTGCCGCCGCGAGTGCGCCGTCCAGTCCCGCGATTGCATCGTCGAGCGCGGCACCGGATGCGTCGACGGGGTCGGTCACGCCGTGGCGCTGGATCGTATTAGGCAGCCTCGGCCTGTGGTTGCTGAGCACCGTGATGTGGTGGCTGTGGCGGCACCTTCGCGGCAGGGCAAAAACCCGTTCCGTAACGGTCAAGCCGCCATCCGCACGTCAGTGTCAGCTGGCTTTTCTCGACGCGGCGCGCGGCACCGATGCGGCGATGCAGGCGCGTACCTTGCTGGCGTGGGCGCGTGCGGAACGCCCGGCGATCCAGCATCTTGGCGGCTTGGCCGAGGCACTGGAGGCCGCCGCGCAACGCGATGCCATCGCCGCCTTGCAGCGCCGGCAGTATGCGGGCGCGGCATGCAACGACGCTGATGCAAAGCTGGCCGAGGTATTCAAGCGTGGCTTCGCCTGGCGCGCGGCGGATAGCGGGAGTCAGGAGCCAGGGGCTCAGCATGCCGACTTGCCACCGCTATACCCGTTCAAACTTCACTGACGGCGGTTCAGGCCGCGTCTAGCGCTTGCTGAAAGGCGTTGCGCACCTCGGCTCCAAAGCAGCAAAGCGTCACCTCGATACCGTCATCGCTGCCGAGCTCCTCGCGTAACGTGGAAATGGCGACCTGCGCCGCCCGCGCGGGGGGATAGCCGTAGACACCGCAGCTGATCGCCGGAAAGGCAATCGAGCGAAGCCGGCGCCGACGCAGCAACCGCAACGAGTTGCGGTAGCAAAGCGCGAGCAGTTCGGCTTCGCCGCGGTTTCCGCCGTGCCAAATCGGCCCCACCGTATGGATCACGAATGGCGCGGGCAGGGCGAAGCCCGGGGTCATGCGCGCCTCACCAGTGGCGCAGCGCACTCCTGGAGTCGACTGGGGCAAGGCGCGACAGGCCTCGAGCAGCGCCGGGCCAGCGGCACGATGGATCGCGCCATCCACGCCCCCTCCGCCCAGCAGGCTCGGATTGGCCGCGTTGACGATCGCGTCAACGTCGAGGCCGGTGATGTCGGCGGTGGCAATGGTCAGGGGCATGGCTTCATCCGGGTGGGCAGCTTATGCTTCGGTCATGCATCGGGTTGTGACGGAGTGGGTAATGGCCAACGCGAAAACAGAGGACATTTCCTTCGGTTATCTGCTCAGCGACGTGACGTTGCTGTTCCGCAAGCACTTTGATCGGCGCGCGGTGAAATTCGGGATGACGCGTGCGCAGTGGCGCGCGACCAAGATGTTGTATCACCGCGAGGGCTTGCGGCAAACCGAGCTGGCGGAGTTTCTGGAAATGGAACCGATCGCGGTGGGACGCGTCATCGACCGCCTTCAGGCCGCCGGCTTCGTCGACCGTCGGCCCGATCCGAAAGACCGTCGCGCCTGGCGCCTGTACACCACCGAGCAAGCAAAGGTCATCGTGGCCGACATGGAGCTGATCGCGCGCGATCTGCGCAAGGATGTGACCCGCGGCATCGCGCATGACGAGCTGCAACAAGCCCTGGCCGTGATCGGCAAGATCAAGGGAAACCTGCTGGCGCTGGAACAGGTCGACAGCGGCAGCGTCTGATCCCGGCGGCCTGTCTGAACGGTGACAACATGAGCGCTATCGGTGGGCAGATCTGACTGCGCATTGTCGTGGCCGCCCTGGTGGCGGTTGCCCTGGTCGTGCATTTCGGCCGTCACGCAGGAGGAAGGATGCGCACCGAAGACAGCGGCTCGGCCGGTACCTGTCGAGGTGGCCGCTGCGCTCCAAGGCGACATCGCCCTGTCACCGAAAGTCGTGGCGCGGGTCGAGGCGTGGTCCACGGTAACCATGCGTGCGAGGGTGTCCGGGCAGCTTCAGTCGCTGTCCTTCGAACCCGGTGCGCTGGTGCGCAAGGGCAGCGTACTGGCGCAGATCGACCAGCGCCTGCTCAAGGCGCAGATCCTCACCTTGTATCTGACCCCGGTGATTTACCTCAGCATGGATCGGCTGCAGCAGTGGTTCCAGCGCAAGGGGCAGGCGGTCCCCACGTCGTGATTGCGGTGTTCATTCGGCCGGCGCTAGGCTGACACTCCAATCCGGGAGGGAACAGATATGCGCAGTCCGCTATCGATCGTCTTCGCCGCGCTTGGCGTCAGCCTCGCCATCGCCGCGGCTTGCGCCGCCTCGCCCACCGAGATGGATGCCGCCGCACTCAAGACCTATGCCGGCAAGCCCTGGGACAAGGCCGCGTTGATGCATAGCACGGTGGAACTGGGCAGCTTTCATGGCGTGCCAGTGATGGCCGAGTTTCCTTGCGCCGACGTTTGCCCGCAGTACACCGTGCGGATCATTCACTACCGCCTGCCGGCCAACGCAAGTTGTACCGATGCCGGCGGTGTGGAGAAGGAGGTGCTGGTGCCCATCGCGATCGCGGTACGCATGGAGACGTTCTGCATCCCCGAGCCGCTGGTTGCTTCGGGCCAGTACTACTCCAGGTAGCGACGGGGCTGTCCCGTGCAAAGCAAGAGCGACCCCACCCCAGCCCTCCCCTGCAAGCAGGGGAGGGAGACCAGCGTGGCGATCCCTGGCTTTTGCTCCTCCCCCTGCGCACAGGGGCAGGCTGGGAGGGGGTTGTCTGACTGGCGGGGAAGATCAAGAGCGAATCCCGCCCCAACCCTCCCCTGCGAGCAGGGGAGGGAGACCAGCGGTCGGTTTTGCTCCTCCCCTGCGCGCAGGGGGAGGTTGGGAGGGGGTTGCTCGGGCTGGCGGGAAAGGTCAAGGGCGAACCCCACCCCAGCCCTCCCCTGCGAGCAGGGGAGGGAGACCAGCGGTTGGTTTTGCTCCTCCCCCTGCGAGTAGGGGAGGGAGATATGCGGAGCTACTCGCCGGCACCGTCATCGGCGAATGCACCGGGTGCGGAGCCGAAGTTGCCATTGGCTTGGGCGGCCATGTAGGCGAACGTGGCATAGACGGCAACGTTCTGGGCCAGTTCGCGCGGCTTGATCTTGTCCAGGGTGTCGTTCGGGGTATGGTGCCAGTCGAAATAATGGGTGCCATCCTGTGTCAGCGACAGGGCGGCCATGCCTTTGCCGTGCATCTGTGACAGGTCCGAACCGCCGCCACCCGGACGCTTCGCGTCATAAGCGACACCGATCGGCGCCAGCACCTTGGCGATCTGGTCGATGGCATCGCGCGCATCAGGCTTTACGCTGGCGCTCATCCGCCAGACCGGACCCGCGCCGAAGTCGGATTCGGTACCGAGCTGAAACTTGGCCACCTCCGCCGCATGCTTCTCGGCATAGGCCTTGCCGCCAAACAGTCCCATCTCCTCGTTGGCAAACGCGATCACCCGGATCGTGCGGTCGGGCCGCTGCGGCAAATCGTGGATCAGCTTGCCTGCCGCCATGGCAATGGCAACGCCAGCGCCGTCATCGATGGCGCCGGTGCCGGGATCCCATGAATCCAGATGACCGCCGATGGCCACCACCTGGTCGGGATATTTGCTGCCGGTGACCTCGCCGATCACGTTGGCGCCGGTGTACTGGCCGACGATGCCGCAATCCAGCTCCAGCTTGATCGTGACCGGCTTGCCGTAGGCCAGCACGCGCTCCAGCTGGTCGGCATCCGGGTTGGTCAGTGCGGCCGCCGGAATCGCCTTGCTCTGATCGGTGAAACCGGTCACGCCGGTGTGGGCAATCCGCTGGTGGGCATCGGTGCCGGCCGAACGCAACAGATAGCCGGCTGCACCCTTGGCGGCGGCAATCACCGGACCAGCAACGCGGATGGCCGAAGCCATGCCGTAGTCATGGCCGTCCTTTGCGCGCTGCATGCGAAAACCGATGTAGACGAGCTTGCCTTTCACGCTGGCCGGATCGGCGGCCTTCAACGCATCCAGGCTGTCGAACTTCACCACCTGCGCGGTAAGTCCGCCCTTGGGCGTGGCCGGCGAATAGCCCAGCGCGGTAATCGTCAGCGGTTGCGGAAACGGTGCCACGATGGCGGCATGCTCGCTGCGGCGCACCCACAGCGGATAGCTCACCGGCTCGGTGTAGACCTTGTCGAAGCCCAGCGCCTTGAACTTCGCCACGGCCCAGTCGCGGGCACGCTGATCGGCAGCGCTGCCGGCCAGGCGCGGGCCCACTTCCGTGGTCAACGACTTGACGATGGCGTAGCCGGTGTCGTCCTGCATGGCCTTGTCGCGCAGATGTTCGGCCGTCTTGACGGCGGCAGCGGGAATCGTCGTGGCAGCGCTGGCGATGCCACTGGCAAGCAGGCTGGCGGCCAGCAGGGTGAGGGAAAGACGACGCATCGGAAACTCCGGTTGGG
>JALYXN010000474.1 GCA_030947085.1 Pseudomonadota bacterium
TCGCATCGACGCTGTCGGCACCGCCGGCCTTGGCGATGGTCGCACTCGGCAGTGGAAGGACCTGGGCCAACCCGATCGACATCGACTACCGCTACAACTACGAGCAGATGAATGCGGGGGTCTCGTATCGCACCGGCGCCGATCCGGCGATCGTGCGTTTCGACGATGCGTATTACCTGTTCCAGACCCTGGCCGACGGCTACTGGCGTTCGACCGATCTGGTGCACTGGGATTTCATCAAGCCGGACCGCTGGCCGTTCGACGGTCCCGTGGCGCCCGCCACGCTGGTCGCCGACGGCAAGCTGTTTCTGATGCAATCGGCGATGCAGCCGGTGCCGCTGCTGTATTCCACCGATCCAGTCCACGGCCACTGGATGTTCTGGACCCGCCTGCTGCCGCCGGTGCCCGGCGCCGTCTGGGCCGGTCACGAGAGCGAGATGAAGCCGGGCGACCTGCCGCCCGGACCGTGGGATCCGGGTCTGTTCCGCGACAATGACGGCAAGATTTACCTGTACTGGGACTCGTCCAACATTTTTCCCCTGTACGGTGCACAGATCGATCTGGCGCTGGACCAAGCCAGCGAAGGTGAAGGCAAGCGCATGTCGTTCGTCGGCAAGCCCAGAGCGCTGCTGCGCCTGCATCCGGACCAGCACGGCTGGGAACGCTTCGGCCAGGATCACACCGACGACAGCGTCATGCCGTACGTCGAGGGCGCCTGGATGAATCGCCATGGCGACACCTACTACCTGCAGTACGGCGCGCCCGGCACCGAGTTCAATGTCTATGCCACCGGCGTCTACACCAGCGACAAGCCGCTGGGACCGCTTCATTACGCGCCGTACAACCCGATCGGCTACAAGCCCGGCGGGTTCGTGGTTGGCGCCGGGCACGGCTCCACCTTCGACGACGTCTATGGCAACAGCTGGAACACCGGCACCCTGTGGGTCGGCGTCAACTGGAAATTCGAGCGGCGCATCGACCTGTTTCCGGCCGGTTTTCACGGCGACGGCCAGATGTGGGTGGACACCCGCTTCGGCGATTTTCCGCAGCGCATGCCCGACCACAAGCTGAAGCCCGGCGAGAGCACCTTTACCGGTTGGATGTTGCTGTCCTGGCACAAGCACGCCACCGCCTCGTCGCAGATCCCCGGCCATGGACCGGCCGAAGTCACCGACGAAAACCCGCGCACCTACTGGGTAGC
This sequence comes from Pseudomonadota bacterium, assembly GCA_030947085.1. Classification (GTDB taxonomy): domain Bacteria; phylum Pseudomonadota; class Gammaproteobacteria; order Xanthomonadales; family Rhodanobacteraceae; genus Rhodanobacter. The sequence continues at coordinate 1,202 of JALYXN010000474.1, forward strand.
AGCCCGGAGTACGCCGGGCCAGACATTGACCGTCGATCTCGGTGCGCAACGCACCGTGCGTGCCGTGCAGGTGAACTACACCGACTACAAGGCGGGCCGCTACGGCGATGCGCCGGACATCGTCACCCAGTTCACGCTCGAAGGTTCCACCGACGGCGTGAACTGGAACACGCTGGCCGACCTGTCACACGAACAGCGCGACCGGCCCAACGCCTACATCGAACTCGGCCAGCCCGCTCATGTTCGCTACGTCCGCTACGTGCACAAGCATGTGGGCGCGAACTACTTGGCGATTTCCGACCTACGCGTGTTCGGCCATGCAGACGGCGATCCGCCCGCCGCGCCGGAACTGGTCTCGGCCACCCGCGAGGCCGATACGCGCAATGCCGACATCGTATGGAAGCCGGTGCCGGGCGCGGTGGGCTACAACGTACGCTGGGGGCTCGCCGCCGACCGTCTGCACGAAACCTACCAACGCTTCGCCGACCAGCCGACCCAGTTGCAGTTGCGCTCCCTCAACCAGGGCGTGCGTTATGTGGTGGCGGTGGAAGCGTTCGACGAGCGCGGCGTATCAAGACTGTCACGCACGGCAATTCTCGACCCCTGACTTGCGCGCCGCGCAGCGCTGGGTTCTGATGCGTGGATGATCACTCTCCATCACCTGAACAACTCGCGTTCGCAGCGCATTCTCTGGATGCTTGAGGAACTGGGCGTCCCGTACGAGATCAAGCGCTATCAGCGCGATCCGAAAACCATGCTGGCACCGCCGGAACTGCGCGCCATCCACCCACTGGGGAAATCGCCGGTGATTACCGATGGAGAGCTCACGCTGGCCGAGTCCGGCGCCATCATCGAATACCTTGCCGATCACTACGGCGACGGCAAACTGATTCCCGCGCACGGCACGCCGGAGCGTCTGCGCTGCAACTACTGGCTGCATTACGCCGAAGGGTCGGCGATGCCACCGCTGTTGCTCAAGCTGGTGTTCAACCGGGTCCGGACGGCGCCGGCGCCGTTCTTCGTCAAGCCGATCGCCAAGGCCATCGCCAACAAGGTGGACAGCAGCTTCATCGATCCCCAGCTCAAGCTGCACCTCGATTACCTCGAGGGCGAACTGGGCAAAAGCGAATGGTTTGGCGGCGATGAGTTCGGCGCTGCGGATATCCAGCTCAGCTTTCCGCTGGAAGCGTTCGCCGCCCGCGGTGGACTGGACCAAGGCTATCCCCGACTGATCGCCTTCCTGCAGCGCATCCACGCGCGTGCGGCCTACCAGAGGGCGCTCGCAAAGGGCGGCGAATACCGCCTGGGCTGAACAGAACGCTGCTGTGACGGTGGCTTTTACGCGTCGATCACAGCGGCACTGGCAATTTGTCAGCCTGACCTCCAAGGAGAAGTCCCATGCGTAACCGTGATATCGAAAGCCAGATCCGTGAAACCGCCAACCATGCTGGCGAACGTGCTCGCCACTACGCCGACGACGCCAGCAGCGGTGCTCAAAGCCTGCTGCAGCGTGGTCGCCGTCGTCTCAACAAGCGCTTCGGCAAGAATAGCGCAGCGTATGGACAGCAATTGTCCCATGTCGCCGAAGACCTCGCCGACGAGGCCCATTACCATTATCGTCGCCTGCGTCGCCAGGTGAACCGTCATCCAGCGGCCACCGTAGCGATCGTCGCCGGCACGGTGGGGGCGCTTTTGTTGTTGATTCGCGCGTTTCGAAGTGACGACGAGGATTGATGCGCGCAGCCGCGCGCAGAAGTCGTGCGGTCGCTTGTCACTCAGCTCATGAAAAAACCCGCCTCGAGGCGGGTTTTTTCATGTCTCCGTATCGAACGGCTGTACTCAAGCTCGTCGTCCTCGCGAACGCGGGGACCCAGCGGCCTCGTTGGCCCGCCAACGCTCGAAGTCAATGCACTGCTGCCCTCGCTGGGGTGACCAAAAAGCAGGCTTTTACGCTTGCACAAGCGCCATTCGTTTCCGGATCCAGCCTCAGATCCCAGCCTCAGACCGTCAACGGGTTCGGCTTGTCCTGATCGAGCTTGTATTCCTTGATCGCCCGGCTGACATCCTTGGCATTGACCTTGCCGTCCTTCGCCAGTGCAGCCAGCGC
>JALYXN010000371.1 GCA_030947085.1 Pseudomonadota bacterium
GCGATATTCAGCGCCAGTCGCAACAAGGTGGCCATCAGCACCACGGTCGGGAACGCGGCAAACTCCAGCGGTCGCATCACGTAGATCACGGCCAGCAGGATCACCAGCGACAGCGCGATGTTGAAGCTGAAAAGAATATCCAGCAGGATCGGCGGCAGCGGCAACATCATCATCGCCAGCATCACCAGCACGGCTATCGGCGCGCCGATACCACGCCTAATCACATGCTTGAAGTTGCCGAGTATGTTTTCGCCCGTCATTGGCCTGGCCTGTTACACATCACGATAAGGTCCCATCAGGTCGGGATCGACCTCGGGGCTTGGCGCCACCGGCGCTGTGTCGCCGTGTGCAGTCGCCTGTTTCAACTGATAGACATAGGCCAGTACCTGCGCCACCGCCACGAACAGCGCCGCGGGAATTTCCTGGCCGAGCTCGGTGGTGGCGTAAAGCGCGCGCGCCAGCGGCGGCGCCTCGACTAGCGGAATCCGGTGGCTGGCCGCGACCGTGCGGATCTGCTGCGCCAGCAGATCGACGCCCTTGGCGACGACCCGCGGCGCGCCCATGCCGCCGTCGTCATAGACCAGAGCCACCGCAAAGTGGCTCGGGTTGACTACCAACACGTCGGCGTTCGGCAGCTCTTCCATCATCCGGCGGCGCGACTGCTCCTGCTGTACCTGGCGAATGCGACCCTTCAGTTCCGGATTGCCCTCGCTGTCCTTCATCTCGTCGCGAATTTCCTGCTTGGACATGCGCAGGCGCTTGCCATGGTCGAACTTCTGGTAGCCCGCATCGAGGGCACCGATCAGCGCCAGGATCGAGCCGAACCACAACGCCGCGTTGCCGAGCAGGCTGATCGACTGGGCGATTCCAGCCATCACCGAACCGCGTCCGGTTGCCTGCAACTGACCCTGCCAGTGGCGCAGCAACAGCAGCAGCACGGCACCGATGAACAGCAGTTTCAGCAGCGCCTTGGCCAACTCGACCAGGCCGCGCATGGCAAAGATCTTGCCCAGGCCCTTGATCGGATCGAGCCGCTCGAACTTCGGTTGCAGCGCCTCGGCGCTGAAACCGATGCCGCCCAGCAGCAACGGCGCGGCAAACACCGCCAGCAGGGTCGCCGCCGCCACCGGTCCAAACAGGCCCAGCGCCTCATGCAGCGCCGCGTGCAGCGCCCGGCCCGGCAGCGCGTCGGAGAAAAGTGCCTCGCGCGGATAGTCCAGACCCAGCGAAAAGATCTGCCGGACATGCAGGAACGCGCCCTGCGCGCCGTTCATCAGGGCCGCCACGCCGGCCAGCACCACCAGCGCGCCGGAGAGATCGCGCGAGCGCGGAACGTCGCCTTTCTCGCGTGTTTCGCGCAGGCGTTTTTCGGTCGGTTGTTCGGTTTTTTCCTGGTCGCTGTCTTCGGACATGGCGTCATCCTCCGATCAGGTCACGCATCAGCGACCATGCATCACCCTGCAGCGCTTCGAACGCCCCCGGCAGGCTTCGCAGCGCCAGCCACAGCGCGATGAAACCCAGCGAAATGGTGATCGGAAACCCCACCGCGAACAGATTCATCGAAGGTGCCGAGCGGCTGATGGCGGCAAACCCGATATTCACCACCAGCAGCGAGGTCATCGCGGGCAAGGCCACCCGCACGGCGCCACCGAACAACTCCGCCGCGAACCCGACCACCGCAAAAAGGCCGTTGGCGTTGATCGTCGTGGTGCCCGGTGGCAGCGTGTGAAAACTCTCGGCGAGCAGGGCGATCAGGCGCAGATGGCCGTCCATCGCCAGAAACAGCAGGGTCACCAGCAACAGGTAGAACTCGCTCAGCACCGGCGAACTGGGTCCGCCCTGCGGATTGGCCACTTCGGCAAAACCCAGGCTCATACTCTGTGCCACCAGTTCGCCACCGAATGACACCGCCTCGAACACCAGCTTCAAGACAAATCCCACGGCCGCGCCGATCAATATTTGGCCAGCCAGCGCCGCCACGCCGCTGGCACTGAGCAGATCGATGGTGGTCGGTGCCAGCGGCGCCAGCACCATCGTCAGCACCACCACCAGTCCCAACTTGATCCGCGCCGGCAGCATCTTGGCGCTGAACACCGGCGCGACCAGGAACAAGCCGCCGACCCGACCCAGCGCCCAGAAAAAGCTGCCCAGCCAGAGCGGCAGCTGGGCCAGATCCAGCGTCATCACCTGATCACATCCGGCAGGCTCGTGATCAACTGATGGGTGAACTGCACCAGTACGCGCAACATCCACGGACCGGTCACCAGTCCCACCAGTGCCATCGCGATCAGCTTCGGAATGAAACTGAGTGTCATCTCATTGATCTGCGTGGCCGCCTGGATCACACCGATCAGCAGGCCGACCGCCAGTGCGGTCAGCAGCATCGGTGCGGCCACCAGCATCGCCACATACAGTGCGTGCTGGCCAATCGCCATGATCGATTCGGGTGTCATGATCGACGTCCGAATGCAAAGGCGAAGCGCACTGGAGCAGCACAGTGATGATTCATGTGAAGAAACTTCCGGCCAGCGTGCCGAGCAGCAAGGTCCATCCATCGACCAGCACGAACAGCATGATCTTGAACGGCAGCGAGATGATCATCGGCGAGACCATCATCATGCCCATCGACATCAGTACGCTGGCCACCACCAGATCGATGATCAGGAACGGAATGAACAGCAGGAAACCCATCTGGAACGCGGTCTTCAGCTCACTGGTGAGAAACGCCGGCATCGCCACCACGAACGGCACGTCGGCTTTGCTGGCGTACGGCTTTTGCTTGGCCAGCCGGGTGAACAGCTGCAAGTCGGCATCGCGCGTCTGGTTAAGCATGAATTGCTTGAACGGCCCCGATGCCGCCGGCAAGGCCTGCTCAGCGGTGAGCGTGCCATCCATGTACGGCTTGACGCCGTCGTTATAACTGCGGGTGAGCACGGGCGACATCACGAACAGGGTGAGAAACAGCGCCAGCCCCAGCAAGACCTGGTTGGGCGGCGTGGACTGCGTGCCCAGCGCCTGACGCAGGAAGCTCAGCACGATGATGATGCGGGTGAACGAGGTCATCATCAGCACGATCGCCGGCAACATCGTCAGCACCGTCATCAACGCCACGACCTGCAGCGACAGCGTCCAGTTCTGCGCACCGCCAGCGGCGTTGTGCATCGACAATACGGGAATGCCCGCCCCCGATGCCGGCAGCGAAGGCATCGTCAGCGCCGCGGGAGCCGGTTTGGTCGCCACTGCTGCCGGTTTCGGCGTGGCCGCCATCGCCGCCGGTGCCACGCACATCAACAACGGCAAGAGCCACAACGCGATCGCCAACAAACGGAGCCAGCTGCGCCGGCGCGTGTTCGTGCGGCTCATGGCTTGCGCTTCCAACGCGCCAGCAGCTCGGCAAAGCCGGGAACCGGGCTAGCCGGCGGCGTAACCTCAAGCGCTGCCGGTTCGGCGCCTTCGTAGAC
>JALYXN010000500.1 GCA_030947085.1 Pseudomonadota bacterium
ACTTGCCATGCTCGCCGGCAGCACTGACCAGCCCCGTCGACCGGCAGACGTGGTCGAACATTGCCCATTCGAGATATCGGCGCACGCTGGCAGGCTCCACCACCTCGGTAGGAGTCCTCCATGAATACGATCGATAGATCCACCCAACGCCGCGAACCCTGGAACAAGGGCAAACTTACCGGGCAAAAAGCTCCGCTCAGGCTCCGCGACATCTGGGCAATTCGGATCCGCCTTCAGCTGGCAAGGAAGGTTCGGGATCTTGCCTTGTTCGATCTGGCGATCGACAGCAAGCTGAGGGCGTGTGACCTGGTCAAGCTACGGGTCCGCGATGTTGGTTCTGCGGATCACATTTCCTGTCGCACCATCGTCCTTCAACAGAAGACGCAGCGCCCCGTTCAGTTTGAAATCACCGCGCCGACGCGAGAGGCAATTTCCGTCTGGGTCAAGCAGGCTCAGCTTCAATCCAACGCCTATCTGTTTCCGAGCCGGATCCACAACTCGGACCACCTTTCGACCCGGCAATACGCACGAATCGTCAATGAGTGGATCGCAGGAATCGGTCTGGATGTTGCTGCGTACGGTACGCACACCATGCGCCGTACAAAGGCTACTTTGATCTACCGACGCACCAAGAACCTACGTGCCGTGCAACTACTCCTTGGACACACCAAGCTCGAAAGTACGGTGCGATATCTCGGCATCGAAGTTGAAGATGCCCTTGAGATTGCAGAGCAGACCGAGGTCTGATCAGATGAAGGCTAAGCTGGATAGCGACATGAGACACGGTCGCTATCCGGCCAGGAAGCGACGGTCGGCTCCCTTAGATTCATGCCGCAGAGCTGCCGTTCAAAACAGCTTTTCACTCTTTCGCGGGTGCCGGGTCATCCCCCCGGATGACCTTGATGACATTCCCCTCGTTGTCGAGGAATTCCATTTTCGCGCCGCCGTTCGCAGCCACTTTCAGCATGATGCGCTTCTTGCCAGCCGCGTCCATGAGCGCAAGCGTCGCCGCGTCGTCGGCGGTCCGGCCGACCCAGATACGACGGTAGCCGCCATTGTTCGGCTGACTATCGGAAGCGGCCCCTGACGCTGAGCCGACGTTCCGGCTGGTCAGCATCGGTCCGCTGGTCAGCAATTACCGGAATAACTGGTCAACCAGACCGGGATACTCATTTGGTCGTGAAGCTCACGGCCCATGATCGGAACCGGTCAGACGCAAGGCATTATGGAGCGGCACGATGCCCTGCTCAGGGATGGCGTCGGGTGCGGACGCCAAACCGGAGCCATCGTTGAACCAAGGTGGTGCTGGCAAGCGAGGTCCTGCCAGGTACGGTTGCCAGGAGCCATATGCCGTTGTTTTCGGCGCGTCGTAATACGTTTCGATATTGAACGCCACCGGGACGCGCGCAATCCAGAAAGCGGCGTCGGCCTCAGGTCCGGTGGTCGGCACAGCAAACGTCCATCGTCGCATCGCAGCCTTGGTAGACGCTATAAATAGCTTTGCCATCTCCGGCATCACGTTGCGCTCGATCGGACGCGTGAAGTTCACCTGCTCCGGGGCCAGATCCACGACGTGGCCGTCGTGGCCGATTCGCGCAAGCATGTAAACCGTGGCAGAAGCAAACTCCTGCATGGCTTGCTTTGGATACACCGGCGAACTCACATGGCGCTCGGTGACTCGCGTTGAGGCAGGCTCATCCGCCTCGTCGAAGCTGACGCCTTCTACGCTGAAGTCCATCTTGTTCCCGTTCGCAGGTTTCGCCACCACGCGGATGCTCATTTTTGCTTTGGCGATGACGTTGTGGGCCGTATCCACGTGGAATCGCCATGCGGGCACGGTCTGCTTGATGACGAAAAGTACGATCCCCGGAATCTTGTCCGCGTGATCCATCGTGTACTGCCGCACACTGCCGTCAGGATTGATCTGAATCGTTCCGGAAACCAGCATGCTGGCCGATGCGTGCTCGATCGATGCACGCGACGGCATAGAGCTGAGCCCGAGCAACACCAGTGCGCACAGGCAGGTGATGAATCTTTTCACGAGCAAGCCCCTTCAAGCGAAGCCCAAAGCGTTGCGCGTATACGTCAAGGTGTCAAGAAACGGGATCAGTTTGAGGTTGCCCTGAGATGCCAAGGTTTGACGGACGCCATTGAACGGGGACAATCCCCTGGGACGTGTCAAACAAAGACGGGGTGCGGTTCCAGCATACGACCGGGCACGGCTGGGCGATGCCGGCGTGCCCGCCTCGCAGATCCAGCAACTGCTGGGCCACGCCAGCGTGGCCACCACTAAGCTCTATACGAAAACCGCGCTGGATGAGGTGTATCGGTCGGCGGTCAGAACGTTTGGGGACTAGCCGTCATGGCCGTCTCACGGTGAAAGGGGCCGGCCGCTTGGTGCAGTGGCTTATCCTCTATGAAGGGTCGTAAGGGTGCGTTACCCGGCGGCTGTGCTAAACGCCAACCTACTGGACAGCAAAAACCAAAAGATGTGAACACGAGCACCGAACAGGATGGACGGCGACGTCAAACCTGCTGGACACGGATGCCAGCCTGATCAGTGGCCACCCTGCCCATCGTTCCCCTTGAAGTTGGTTAGCCTGGCCGATCACGGCAAGTCGACTTCGATTGGCCGTGATCGGCCA
>JALYXN010000511.1 GCA_030947085.1 Pseudomonadota bacterium
CCTTGCATCCAGCCGCCGTCGCCCCGGTGATGTCCCACAGGCGTTCCAATGCGGGATGTGCGTCCGTGTAGGCCGGCAGGTGACCGATATGCCCGGCGATATGCTCGATTTGTTCCTCTCGCAATGAGACGCCACGTTGGGCTGCCACCATGCTGAGCGCAGCCTTTCCGAGGGTCGTGAAATCATCAAAGGTTCCGACCAGTGCGGTGGTCATCGCCAAATTGAGCAATTGCTCAAACCAGTCGGTGCGTGCCTGCGCTGTACCAAACACGTCGGTGAACGGCTGGTCGAATCCAGCCAGGTCCAAAGCGTCTCAGTGACATCAAAAACGATCACCCGCGCGGGCATTGTGACTCCTGGCGTCAGGGGGGCTTGTCCGTCAGCCGTGGAAGACCTCATCCAGATATCGCCGTTATTGTCCCGTTCGGGAAGTGTTCCCGGGATGAATGCCGTGGACTTCTTGTCCTTCGCTGCTGTTTGGTGCTTCCAGGGAAGCGACGACCGATCAGGATGAGCGTGTTTCGCCCGGTAATCATTTTGGAGGCTCCGGAAAGCTGACTTCCCGCTTCACGCAGCTGCACTCCCGAAATTCGGGTCCAACGGTCAAATGCAGCGATGGCCAGCGAAGTTTGGCCAGATCAGCGTCTGTCACCGACGGCTATCTCGAGACTTTTTTTCCGGCGAGTGCGGCAAGCGGAGGACTCAAGATAGGAAAAGCATCGACGTGTTCCATCCGATCCGGGTCAACAGACACTGGCTGCTTGTGTTCCCGTGGGACAGCGCCAGGGCGAAGCAACTGGCGTCTATCGCCGCGACTGCGGCTATCGGTCAGGTGAGTCAATGTTAATAGCCACGTGCGAGTCCGAGACGGTATCGGAGCCTGCGGTCCTGGCGATGCTGCTCATCGTTACCGGGTCTGAGTGGCAAGAGGACCCGGTGCAACTCACATTGGTCCGCACTGAAATGGTGCCCTCGAGACGATTCGAACGTCCGACCTGCCCCTTAGGAGGGGGCCGCTCTATCCAACTGAGCTACGAGGGCAGCGGCGGGATTTTCGCATGGATTGTCACCGTTGCGCGATTCGCGTCGCGACAGGCTCCGGCGCGGATCGGGGCGTCGCAACGGCCGGCCTGCTAGAATGGTGGATTACGTTTTCAATTCACGGTGTCTCTGGACACCACGAATCCCAGGAGTCAGGTATGTCCCATCCCATCCTCAAGTCGCTCGGTATCGGTGCCGAACATTCCGGTACTTACCTCGGTCAGGGCGAGTGGTCCAAGACCACCGACGCCGGCGCGTTGCAGCCGGTCAACCCGGCCACCGGCGAAGTGATCGCCACCGTGCATGCCTCCAGCGCCGCCGATTACGACGTGATCGTCAAGCGTGCGCAGGAAGCGTTCAAGATCTGGCGCATCACGCCGGCGCCACTGCGCGGTGAAGCGGTGCGCCTGTGCGGCGAAGCGCTGCGCAAGCACAAGGACGCGCTGGGCTCGCTGGTGTCGCTGGAGATGGGCAAGATCAAGCCCGAGGGTGATGGCGAAGTGCAGGAGATGATCGACATCGCCGATTTCGCGGTCGGTCAGAGCCGCATGCTGCACGGTTACACCATGCATTCGGAGCGCCCCGGCCACCGCATGTATGACCAGTATCACCCGATGGGCATCGTCGGCATCATCAGCGCGTTCAACTTTCCGGTCGCGGTGTGGGCCTGGAACGCGATGCTGGCCGCGGCGTGTGGTGACATCTGCATCTGGAAGCCGTCGCCGAAGGCGCCGCTGACGTCGATCGCCACCATGAAGATTTGCAACGAAGCGCTGAAGGACGGCGGTTACCCCGACCTGTTCTTCCTGTTCAACGATGCCGGCAGCGACCTGGCACAGGCTTTCGTGGACGACAAGCGCGTGGGCTTGATCAGCTTCACCGGTTCGACCAAGGTCGGCCGCATGGTCGGCGAGCGCGTGGCGCAGCGTATGGGCCGCTCGCTGCTGGAGCTGGGCGGCAACAACGCGATCATCCTGGATGAGTCGGCGGACCTGAAGCTGGCGATTCCCGGTATCGTGTTTGGCTCGGTCGGCACGGCCGCCCAGCGCTGCACCTCCACCCGCCGCCTGTTCGTGCATGAGTCGATCTATGACAACGTGCTCAACACCCTGGTCAAGGCCTATGGTCAGGTCGAGGGCAAAATTGGCGACCCGAACGACTCCACCACGCTGATGGGCCCGCTCAACAGCCAGGAAGCGGTACAGGGTTATCTCGGCACGATCGAGAAGGCCAAGGCAGCGGGCGGCGTCATTGCCACCGGCGGCAAGGCACTGACCGAGCGTAAGGGCAACTT
>JALYXN010000530.1 GCA_030947085.1 Pseudomonadota bacterium
CCGCTGGCGCGAGCGCGGCCTTTCCGCCCGCCGGGATGGCGAGCGTGTCGACCATCGTCATACGACTCATGCCGCCCTTGGTGGAACTGTGATGCAGCATCACGCGGGCATACGCCGGGCTGCTGGCAGCGGTCAGCACGATTGCCTGATTACTGTCGTTATTTAGCCTTACGTAAGCGGCCGCGGGCAAGTTGCCGGGCAATACTCGAATCCAGGCGTGGCTGGCGTGCACGTGCTCGGCGTCCATGGCGTGTACGCCGACGGAAAACAGCAGGCCAGCCAACAGGAAGGGCACGGCGTGAAACTTCATGGGTTCGCTCCCTTGTCGAGCAGCAGGTGCAAGTCGTGCACGAGGTCGTCGTGCGAGGCTGATGGTGTCGCCAGCAGGCGTGCCTTGCCGTGGCGATCGAAGACGTAAATCGCCGAACTGTGGCTGACTTCGTAGTTGCCGTCGGCGGAAGCCGGCTCGCGGGTGAAGGCCGAACGATAGCGCTTGCTCAGCGCCTCGGTCGCGCCCGCCGAGCCGGTCAGGCCGACGGCGTGGGAGTCGAAGGCGTGCACATAGGCGTGCATCACCTTTGGCGTGTCGCGCGCGGGATCGACGCTGACAAAAAGAATTCGCACATCGTCGGCCAGTGGCCCGAGTCGCTGCATCACCACGTGCAGTTGGGCCATGGTCAACGGGCAGACATCGGGGCAGTGGGTGTAACCGAAATACAGCAGCACCACCTCGCCGCGATAGTCTGCGCCGGTCACGGCCTTGCCCTGGTCATCGGTAAGTTTGAAGTCGAGGTCGGGCATGTGCCCGCTGATGTTGGTCAGTCGAAACGGCAACGGTTCGCTGCGCTGGCATCCACCCAGCAGCAGGCCCAGAAGCGACAGCAACAAGAGCAAGGGCAGAAATGTGCGGCAGGACTTCGTGCGAGAATTCGTGATCTTCATCTGTCCAAGCATACGTTGCCGGACAACGCGTACAAGGGATTCCGCCACGATGCGACAAATTGTCAGTACGCGGGCCGGCCTGCTGGTGGGCATGGCGGGCGCCAGTGCGGTACTTCTGGGCGCCTTCGGCGCGCATGCGCTGCGAGGCGTGCTGGATCCGCAGGCACGCGAGCTCTGGCATACCGCGGTGGACTACCACGTGTGGCACGCGCTGGCGCTGGTGTTGGCGGTGGGTCTGGGGCAAGGTCGCAGCGGTCGCATTTCGATGGCGGGGTTCGCCATCGGCATCGTGCTTTTTAGTGGAAGCCTGTATGCACTGGCGCTGGGCGCACCGCACTGGACGGGAATCATCACACCCTTTGGCGGACTCGCTTTCATTGTCGGCTGGATGGCGCTGGGCTGGACGTTGCGCAGCGGTAATCGTTAATTCTTGCAGCTGTCACCGGGGTGTCACTACCGGCTGCGAAAGTCAAGCCATGAACATGCAGATCGCTCTTCGTCATCGATCCCGTGCCTCATGGTCATTTGACCATCCGGGCTTGTGGTGGACCGGCATAGCCGTGTTGATGCTTCTGGTGCTTGGCCTGTGGTTGTCGCCAACCGAAGAGCGCGGCAGCGCGGCACGGATACAGCCGCTTGTGCATTTTCAGGATGCCAGCCACGACTGGCTGCTGGTGGTCGATCCAGCCACCGCCGAACTCGTTGTCTACGATGCCAACGACGGTCGTCCATTGCATCGACTGGGCGCCGCTGAAGGATTGTCCGGCGTCAAGTCGATCTCCAGCCAGGGCTCCTGGTTGTTCGTGACCAGTGATCAACATCCTGCCCTGCGTGTGCTCAAGCTTCCCCAATTCCAGCCGGTGGCGGTCGCCGCTCACTGAGCGCCTGCGATGGGTCCATGCCAGGTAGCGGCGGTCAGCACCGGACAGCGCAAAGTGTGCCAGCGAGTTGCACTATGCCCCGGCTCTTGGATAAGCCTCCACGCGTCCACTGACGCGCCACAAGGTCCGGGAAGCGACGCAGAGATCGTGCCAAGGTGCGCGAACTGGAAGCCGCCCAGAAGGGGGCGCTGTTGACGTCGTCGCAAAGAGCGACCCCACCCCAGCCCTCCCCTGCGAGCAGGGGAGGGAGAAGTGCGGGCTTCGGTCTCGCCGCGGTGCTCGAACCCATGCAGCGCTGGCTCGAAATCGCTGACCATCTAATCGTCTCGCGCCTTACAATGATTGCTTTGACGAAGAGCGGCATGGCGATGAAACCGTTTGGCACGCCACACTCCAGTCAGGCGCTTCGCGTGTTGCTGCTGGGTTCGGGCGAACTCGGCAAGGAGTTGGCGATCGAATTGCAGCGTTACGCGGTGGAGGTCATTGCGGTCGACCGCTACGCCCATGCACCGGCGATGCAGGTTGCCCATCGCAGCCATGTGATCGACATGCTCGATGGTCGTGCCTTGCGTGCGTTGATCGCGCACGAACAACCCGATCTGGTGGTACCGGAAATCGAAGCCATCCATACCGCGACCCTGATCGAGCTGGAGAAGGAGGGGCAGCGGGTGATTCCGACGGCACGCGCCGCATGGCTCACGATGGACCGCGAGGGCATCCGCCGACTCGCCGCCGAAGAGCTTCGGCTGCCCACCTCACCGTATCGGTTTTGCGACAGCGAAGCGCAGTACCGCGACGCCGCGGCGACGATCGGCTATCCGTTTGTGATCAAGCCGGTGATGAGCTCGTCGGGCAAGGGTCAGAGCGTGGTGCGCAGCGAGGAGGACCTGCCGCGTGCGTGGGAGTACGCCCAATCCGGCGGGCGTGCTGGCGGGGGCAGGGTGATCGTCGAAGGTTTTGTCGCTTTCGATTACGAAATCACCTTACTGACGGTGCGCCACGTCGATGGCACAAGTTTCTGTGCACCGATCGGGCACCGTCAGGAAGACGGTGACTATCGTGAATCATGGCAGCCGCAACCGATGAGTGCGGTGGCGCTGGCCGAAGCGCAGCGACAGGCCGGAGCGGTGACTGCTGCTTTGGGTGGCTGCGGCGTGTTCGGGGTCGAGTTCTTCGTCAAGGGGGACGCGGTGTTTTTCTCCGAGGTCAGTCCGCGACCGCATGACACCGGCCTGGTGACGCTGATATCGCAGGAGCTGTCCGAGTTCGCCCTGCACGCGCGGGCCATTCTCGGCCTTCCGATCCCGGTGATCCACCAGTGCGGACCTTCCGCATCCTGTGCGGTACTTGCCGAAGGCGAAGGCTCGGCACCGCGTTATCACGGCGTGGCAGAGGCGTTGGCCGAACCCGATACGCAATTGCGGCTGTTCGGCAAACCTGCGGTCAGTGGCCGACGCCGCCTGGGCGTTACCCTGGCGCGCGCCGACACCGTCGACGCAGCGGTTGCCAAAGCGGTCCGCGCGGCCGCCAAGTTGCGGGTCGATTTATAATTCGCTGTTGGTGTGGGCGGCTGGCGTGACTGGCGTGAACGGCTGCGAGCGTTCGAAATCGCCGATGGAAAAAGCGTGAATTCCAAGGATTGCACTCCGGCTGCAGGCGTTGGTCGACCTTGGCGCGGCGTTCGCGCTGCTGGCGCTGGCGATGACGCTCGCAGTGCTGCTGGTCACTTGGGTGGTGGATCGAAACCAGACCGCCAACGCGTGTGACGACGGCCCATCGATGCCGCTGGAAAAGCTGTTTCCCTGTCCCGTAGCCGGCGGGGCCGTCACGACTGACTGACCTTGCTCGAGGGCGGTTACGGTCCGAGCATGGTTTTCCAGCCGTCTGCCCCACGTAGCTGAAGCGGGCGAAAGCGGCGCTTGTAGTCCATCTTCGGATGTCCTTCGATCCAGAAGCCGAGGTAAAGCCACGGC
>JALYXN010000544.1 GCA_030947085.1 Pseudomonadota bacterium
CTACGACACCAGCGGATCGACCACCAACGGAAAGATCGCCGTCGAATGGAAACCGATCGCCGACTTGCTGGTCCGTGGCACGGTGTCCCAGGTGTTTCGCGCTCCCAACCTGGATGAACTCTACGACGGCATCACGCTCGTCCAGCCGAACTTGAACGACCCCTGCGTAGGTCTCACCACGGCCCAACTGGCGCAGCATGCCGCCGCTTGCCAGTCTGTCCCGGTCGGCTGGGTGAATACCAACGCGCAGGTCAACACGTACTATTCGGGCGCCCGTACGGTTGGCCAGTCACTCAAGCCAGAGCAGGGCAAGTCGATCGACTTCGGCATGGTCTACAACCCCGGCTGGATGCCGGGCCTGTCCACCAGCGTCGATTTCTGGCATATCTACCTCGGCGATCTGCTGACGCCGATTGCCGCATCGACGGTCGTCAATGGCTGCTTCGCCAACGACAGCAGTCCGTATTGCTCGTTGATCAGCCGCTACGGCACTGACACGCAGCAGGCGGGCCAGGTCAATGTGATCGATACGCCGGTGGTCAATCTGGGCACCCTCAGCACCAGCGGCATCGACTTCACGCTGAACTACAAGATTCCGCATTTCGACCTGGGCAGCGTGAATCCGGGTGACTTCAAGGCAGGCTTCGCCAGCACCTACCTCTCGACCTACAACAACAACGCCAGGGCTGGCCAGGAGGGCGCGAAGACGGTCAACTACGCCGGCACCTACAGCCAGCAGTTCGGCAACATGGCTCGCTGGCGCGGCACGCTGACGTTCAACTGGACGCTGGGCAACTGGAGGGCCCAGTGGCAGACGCGCTACATCAACCATCTGACCAACTTGAATGCGGATGCCTCCATCCAGGGTGTCGACCTGCCGATGGCCTCGGTGCTGTATCACGCGATCCAGATCGGCTACGAGGTGCCGTCGATCCACACCACGTTCGACGTCGGCGTGGACAACCTCAGCGACAAGATACCGCCGTTGGTCTATCAGAATGGTACGAACTACAACGTGGATGCCTCGACCTACGACACGATCGGCCGCTACTACTGGGCCCGCGCCACGGTGAAGTTCTGATCGGCTGAGCGCGCCAGAAAGCTTCACCGCAAGACGGAGGGGTCGCGAGATATGCTCGCGGCCCCTCTTGCATAATCAAGCCCGGCAAACAGTCCATCGGAGAGGTATGCCCGCACCCACTTACAGTCTCGTCGAGGCAATGAGCAGCGCCTTCGATGCTGGCGACATGGAGCGCGTCATCGCGCTGGGCGAAGGCGCGACTGAAACGGACGAACCGGCCCTGCTGTGGCTGGGTCTTGCCCAGTACGCCTGCGCGCGCTACCCACAGGCAATCCATGCCTTTGGGTCGCTGACGCGCATGTGCCCGCAGGTGTCCGCCTACTGGAACAACCTCGGGCTCGCCTGCCGCCAGGACGGGGACATGGCGGGGTCCGAGCAGGCGTTCCGGAAAGCGCTCACGCTGGCGCCGGACGATGCCGAACTGCATTACAACCTCGGCCTGCTGCACCTGCAGCAGCGGCATTGGGTGCTGGCCAAGCAGGCGTTGATGGATGCGGTCAGGCTGTCGCCACTGTTTATCGAAGCCCGCCTGCAGGCTGCGCACGCCTGCTACGTCGGTGGCGACAACGAAGGTCAGCAGGCGATGCTGGCTGGCGCCGCCAGATGGCCGGCGCAGTCGGGGGAACAGGCCCTGATCCTGGCCGCCATGCTTTCCGCGCAAGGTGAGCTCGACATCGCCTTGCGCACCCTTGCCAGGGCACAGCTACCCGATGACGCAGGAGCCGGGATCATGCGGCTGCGCATTGCCGCCCAGCGGTCGGCACTATACGAACGCACCAACCAGCTCGATCGCGCGCGCGCGGCGCTGCAGCCGTTGCCGCTCGACGTGCTTGAGCAGCTGCCCGCCGATGCCCAGGACGCACGCGCCGAAGGCTGGAGTGCACACGCAGCACTTGCCATGCGGGCGGGCGACCCTGCGGTTGCCGCCGCGCTGTATGGTCGGATGTTGACGCTGGAGCTCGATGACCAGCACCGCGCCAGTGCTGCTTTTGGCCTGGCCGCCGCCAACAGCCGATTGGGTCGACACGATGCGGTATGGCCTGCTTTGCAGACCGCGCACGCGGCCCAGCTGGATATTGCGAAAGACATCGTGCCGGAGCTGATGCAACCGGACAGCGTGCCGTTGCAGATGGCTACTCGCCTGGTGGGTCACACGGCGTACCTCGACTGGAAGCCGTTGCCCGCACCGCCAGCCGGGCGCCAACCGATTTTCGTCGTGGGCTTTCCGCGCTCGGGCACGACCCTGTTGGAGCAGATGCTCGACGCGCATCCCGATCTTCGCTCGATGGACGAACGTGCCTTCATCCATGACCTGACCGAGGCAATGGAGATGACCGGCCAGCATTATCCCGGCGACCTGGCCAACCTCTCGGCAAGTGACGCGGATCAGCTACGTGCGGTCTACTTCCGCCGGGTCGCGCAGATCCTGCCCGATCTGGGAACGCGCCGCCTGGTCGACAAGAATCCGCTGAACATGTTGTGCCTGCCGATGATCCTGCGATTGTTCCCGCAGGCACGCATCATCCTGTGCCTGCGCCATCCCTGTGACGTACTGCTGAGCTGTTACATGCAATCGTTCCGATCGCCCGCCTTCATGGTGATGTGCTCGTCGCTGCAGCGTCTGGCGAACGGTTACGCGCATGCTTTCGAACACTGGCGGAAACATGTCGAGGTGGTCGCCCCGCAGGTGCTCGAATGGCGTTACGAAGCGGTGGTCGAGGACGTCGATGCGAACCTGGCCAGACTCGCCAGCTTCCTTGACCTTGCCGACGCTTCGCCGATGGCCGGGTTTGCGCAACATGCCAGCGGCAAGCGCTTCATCAGCACGCCGAGCTACGCCCAGGTGACCCAGGGCATCAACCGCAAGGCGGTCAATCGCTGGCATGCCTACCGCGAGATGTTCGAGCCCGTGCTGCCGACACTACGCCCGTTCATGGATCGATTCGGCTACGCCGACTGATGGGGGCGCGCGTCCCAAGCGATGATGCCAACAGGACCGGTGCTCGTTCCGGCGTGTTGGCGAACAGATGATCGCCGTGCGCAGTTTCCGGCCTGGCCGACGTTGCAACCGACGTTCCCGCGCAGGATGATCGACCGACGATGAGCAGCCCCACCGACCCGGCCGTGGAAACCTTGCGCACGATCGCGCGGCAGCAGCTGCGACGCGCTGCGTTCGACGATGCCGAGAAATCCTTCCTCGAGCTGCTCGAACAGCAGCCACGGGATGTCGAGGCGCTGCGCTTCGTCGCCAACCGCCAGTCGGAACGCGGCGCGCACGAAGCGGCGATCCAGCGCCTGCAGTGTGCGGTTGAGGTGGCCCGCGACGATCCGGGCACATGGATTCAACTGGCCAATGCGCAGATGGCAACGGCAGATTTCAGTGCCGCGGCCACCAGCTTTCGTGGCGGGCTTGCGCTGGCACCGCGCGTCTTCGTGGCGCGCCTGCAGTTGGGCATCGCGCTGGAGCAACTTAGCCAATCGCACGAGGCTCTGAAGGCCTATTTCATGGCCATCGAAAGCGCGCGCCTGATGGACCGCTGGCAGGACGATGCCACCACCGCACCCCGCCTGCGTGATGCCGTGAAACACGCCGTGAAATACGTCAACAAGGGGCGACGGCAACTGTTTCGCGGCGTGCTGGATCCGTTACGCGAACGCTATGGCAGCACCGAACTGGTCCGGGTCGAACGTAGCCTGGCGATCTATTTTTCCGACCAGGCTGCGAACATTCCCGATCCGCGACAGAAGCCGAAATTTCTTTATTTCCCCGATATCACTAGCCAGCCCTTTTATGCACGCCGGCATTTCCCCTGGCTGGAAGCGCTGGAAGCGGCCACCGTCACCGTGGTCGAGGAGCTGCAGGCCGTGCTGGCGCAGGAGCGATCGCTCGATTCATTTCTTGGCGACGCACCGCCCCAGGTGGCGGAACGCATGCTGCGCTCGTCCAGTCACCTGGAACCGGCCTGGGACGCCTACTTTTTTTATCGCCACGGGCAACGATACGACGAACATTGCGCGCGCTGCCCGCGAACTACGGCTTTGCTCGACAGCTTGCCTCTGGTGCGCATCCGCGGCCACGCGCCGGAAACGCTGTTCTCCGTGCTCAGTCCGGGCACACACATCCTGCCGCATACCGGCGTCACCAATACGCGGCTGGTCACCCATCTTCCACTGGTCGTGCCACCCGATTGCGCCATCCGCGTGGGCGGCGAAGAGCACGTCTGGCAGCAGGGTCGCTGCGTGACATTCGACGATACGTACGAGCATGAGGCGTGGAACCGGAGCGCCCGAACACGTGTGGTGTTGATCCTGGACAACTGGCATCCCGACCTCACCGAAGCGGAGCGTGCGGCGGTGACCGACCTGGTCGAGGCGATCGGCGATTTCAACCAGTCCTGCGAGATACCTGCGTCGTGATCCATAGCGTCACGACGCCAGGGCTGCAGGTGCTCAGCGCCGAATGATCGACCAAAAAAGAGGCGGCGCATTGCGCCGCCCCGGATCAACGCATCACGCTTGCTTGTTCAGTGCAACGTTCCGGGCGCCTGCACCGGCGCGTTCACCACGTTGATGTTCGACTTGCCGCCATAGGGCAGGACTTCGCCCGCCAGCTTGGGATCGGTCTTGATCATGCCAACCGCATCGAACAGGATGTGGGCGGTCTCGTCCAGCTGCACGTCCTTGGCTTTCTTGGCGTCCTTCTCCTGCTTGAGCTCGCTCTTGAGGCTGCGCTCGTTGGCATTGAGGCCGTCGTCCATCGTGCTTTGGTCATCGACCAGTGCGCTGTCGGTACCATCGATCGCCTTGTGCCGGGCACGGAAATCCGCCTGGATCTTTTCCTGCTGCTTGCGCTCGGCTTCGCGGGCGGCGAAGTTCAGCGAGATCGAGGTCTTGGCGCGCATGGTGCGGTATTGCGCCAGCTCGTCCAGCATCAGCTTCCACGACGGCGAGGTCACCACGCGGGTGTCGTGCATCTGCGTCAGCTGTGGCAGGTAGGCGTTGAGGTCGGCCACCGGCTGATAGGTTGCTGCGGGAATCTGGGTCCACTTCAAGGCGTTGTCGTAGGTGGATTCGCCGAAGTCTTTGGCATCACCGTTCTTGGGATACTCGATGTCCGGCGTCACGCCCTTCAACTGGGTGGAACCGCCGTTGATGCGAAAGAACTCCTGGATCGTCATCTTGAGCTCGCCCAGCTCGGGCTTTTCGCTGTCGCCCTGGGCGTAGTGATCCAGGTCGACCAGGTTCTGCACGGTGCCCTTGCCGAAGGTCGGCTCACCGATGACCAGGCCACGGTGATAATCCTGGATCGCGGCGGAGAAGATTTCCGACGCCGAAGCCGTGCCACGATTGACCAGCACGGCCAGCGGACCGCTCCAGGCCATACCGGGATCATCGTCACCCTGCTCCTGCACCTCGCCCTTGGAATCGCGCACCTGCACCACCGGACCCTGGTCGATGAACAGACCGGTGAGCGAATTCGCTTCGGCCAAAGAACCGCCGCCGTTGTTGCGCAGATCCACCACCACGCCCTGCACCCCGGCCTGCTTCAGCTCGCCGAGCAACTTGGCCACGTCACGAGTGGCGCTCTTGTAGTTCTTGTCGCCAGCGCTGCGGGCGCCGAAGTCCGAATAAAAGGTGGGCAGGTCGATCACACCGATCTTGCGGGTGACGCCGCCGTCCTTGATGTCGATGATCTTCTTTTTCGCCGCCTGCTCCTCGATGCTGACCTTCTGGCGCACCAGCGTGACAATCTCGTGCTTGGCATCCAGGCCGCCGTCGGCTGGAATCACTTCCAGTCGCACGGTGGTGTCCTTCTTGCCGCGAATGCGATTGACGACGTCATCCAGGCGCCAGCCGATGACGTCCGCCATGGGGCCGTCGGCACCCTGGCCAACGCCGACGATGCGATCGCCGACGTCGATCTTGCCCGACTTCTTGGCCGGGCCGGCAGGCACCAGCTCGCGGATCTGGGTGTAGTCATCGCGCGCCTGCAGCACCGCGCCGATGCCTTCCAGCGACAGCTTCATCGCAATGTCGAAATTCTGCGCGGCACGTGGGCCGAGGTAATCGGTATGCGG
>JALYXN010000556.1 GCA_030947085.1 Pseudomonadota bacterium
TTTTCGAACGGCTCGGCGGCTGCAAGAAGCATTTTATTCGCGTGGACAGCGTCGGCCGGAGATCTTCCGGGCGTCGCGGCGGCCATCCCTGATGCAGCGTTCATCTCCGCAGGCCGGTCTTTGGCCAAGGCAGGGGCGCTCATGATCGAAACAGATACGATCATCGAGCTGACCACCGCCAGCGTGATTTTATTCAATTTCATTGTGTTTCTCCGGTGCGCGTCTGAACGATTTGCTGTTCACTTCAGTGATTCAGCAGGTCAAACGCGGGTGAAGGGGTGAAGGTGTACAAAGCGCCGAGGCAGGGATAGATGCAACGCGCCAGAAAAATTCCAGCCGTGGAAGAAAATCGGGAACACGAACGCATCGGTATGCCGCAGGACCACTAGCCAGTTGATGTTGAGGATCACCGCAAGTTCGGCAAACGGCTAGCTGAAATTGATACCGTGTCAGTCGGCCTTGACCCTCATGCCTCGTGGCACCGCGCCCTTGTTGGCGATGTGCAGCAGTGCGTAGACCGCGGTGGCGACCACGATGGCGTCGATGATCGTCGTGAACTTGGGGCGGTTCTATGCTGAACAGCGACCGCCCCGATCGATCAATCGTTATCTGCGCCTTCGACCGAATTTTCCAGGAGTTTTCCGGTCTTTGCATCGATGCCCACTTCGTGTGACACCTTGCCGTGCTGGATCACGAACGAGTAGCGCAGGCCACTGCCGCCTTTTTCATTCTCCAGCTCTTCCTTGACGATCTTCCCCGGATACGCCTTGAGCGCCATGCTGCGCGCCTGCGGCATTTTCACCTTGGCCTGTGCGGCCAACGCATTGTCCGAGCTTGCACTTGCACCGAAGGCGGCGAGTGCCAAGGCACCGCTGGCGATGACAACCAGAATCTTGTTCATGCGATTTCCCTCACTGTGTGGAGCGACAAAGTTGGTCGCGTCACCTTTATCGCACCGGGGGCTTAGGCAGGCCTTAGCGGTCGCATCAGCGCGCCTAGCGTTCATCAGCGAGTCATTCGCGGCGCCATAGCGAGCGAACAATCGGCTCAGTCCCGCTCATGAAAGAAGGCACACGCCGTCGTTGCATCGCGCGTGCATGGCCGCCGATCGCTGCATAGGAAGAACTAAGCAGAAGTTGCCAGACTGCGGTGACGCATCAGTACAAAGACTGTTCCCGTGACACCGTTCTCCTGCTATCCGCGTTGAGCACGCCGGCGGCTCCCCTTGCCGATGCGCAACTCAAGTGGATTCTCCGTTGCCAGTCACACTCCTGCATCACACCGGATGTCCGCAGATCACCCGCTGCCGGCAGGATCACCCGAGCTGTCGTTTCCGGGACCCTGCTGCCACTCATCCCACACACGCCATGAGGCACCCATGCTTACCTATCCAGAAAATGGTCCGACGGAATATTCCGGCCGGGCAATGCTCAACAAGGTGCCGGAAATCACCCTGTATTTCTGGATCATCAAGATCCTGTGCACCACGGTCGGCGAGACCTTCGCCGATTTCTTGAATGTGAACCTGCACCTTGGCTTGACCAACACGACCTACCTGATGGGAAGCCTGTTGATCGCCACCCTGTTTTTCCAGTTCAAGGCGCGCAAGTACGTGGCCGGTATGTACTGGCTCGCCGTTGTGCTGCTGAGCATTGTCGGCACTTTGATCACGGATAATCTGACCGACAATTTCGGCGTCTCCCTGGTCACGACCACCATCGTGTTCAGCGTTCTGCTGACGGTGACCTTCCTGGCCTGGTACGCCAGCGAGAAAACGCTTTCCGTCCATACGATCCACACGACACGCAGGGAAGCCTTTTACTGGTTGGCGATCCTGTTCACGTTTGCCCTGGGCACGGCCGCTGGGGATCTGGTGGCCGAGAAACTGCAGCTTGGTTACCTCTTGTCGGCCTTCATCTTCGCAGCCTTGATCGCGCTGGCGGCGTTGGCCCATCTGCGCTTCCGGTTGAATGCGATCTTTGCGTTCTGGTTCGCCTATATCCTGACCCGTCCGCTCGGCGCATCGATCGGCGACTTCATGTCCCAGCCACGGAATCAGGGTGCCCTGGGTCTCGGCACCGTCGTGACCAGTGCGCTGTTCCTGGTCACCATCCTGGGCCTGGTCATCTTTCTGACGGTGACCCGCAAGGACGTATCCGCCACACCGGCGAACGCGAGATGAATCGGGGCGCCGTCGTTGCGGACGAGGCGTTGTCGCTTCGACTTTCCGAAAGTGCTGCGTTCCCGTTGGCCATCGGACACACGCTCCCTGCGCCATGGACTCCATCGAACAATGCGGCAAGAGCGGGGGGTGCGGCATCCATGAAAGCGTTTCAATTCGAGGCGATAGGGATACCGCCCACACTTGGCATCGCATCATCCATCAACTCGTTGTCACACTCGCGAAGGGCGTTCGTCGCAGGTCCGCATGACGGCTGCGAAGGTCTTGGCATCGGGCTGCCACGGGAAGCGCTTTATGTCGATACACGGCGAAGCGATTCGTTCACATTGAACGAATTCGCCTCGACACGGCCACGGGTCAATGTCGCCCTTCCCGCTGTCTTCGTTCGAGGCGTTCCGTCACGACCAAAATGCATCCTTACCAATTTGTAAGATTGGCGCGTGATAGTGACCAAGTAAAAAAGCAATAATCGAGGAGGTCGGTTCGCGGCAACTGCGGCTGGCTTCCTGCTTCGCAAGCGCACGGCAATCGGTCGTTATTCAGTGTTGGTCATCCGGGATGCACCATGTGAGCAGGCAGAAAACCCGAAACCGCTTGATGGGAGCGGCAGCACTGGTGGTAGTGCTCGCTGGGTTCTGGTACGTCATGCAGCGGAAGGCTGCGGTCGGTGGCCAGCACAGCAGCGCCGCGCCAGTGAGAACCGCGGCGGTCGAACGACACGACATGCCGGTGGTGGAGTCCACGCTGGGCACCGTGTTGGCGAACGCCACCATCCAGGTCACGGCACGTGTTCAGGGAAGGCTTGAATCCGCGGGTTTCGAGGAGGGACAGTTCGTCAAGCACGGTGATCTGCTATTTCAGATCGATCCACGACCGTTTCAGGCCACGCTCGATCAAGCGCAGGCACTGCTTCTTCGCGATCAGGCGCTGTTGCAGAATGCACGCCGCGATGGCAAACGGTACGCATCGCTGTATCAACAGCACACGATCTCCTCGCAGTTGTACGACACCGCTTCCACGAACGTTGACGTACTGACGGCGACGGTTGCCGCAGACAAGGCGGCCGCGGATCTCGCACGGATCAATCTCGGCTACACGACAATCCGCTCGCCGATCGACGGCAAGACGGGGTCTCTGTTGGTGCAGCCGGGCAACATGGTGGCGGCTTCGGGCAGCATTGCGCTGGTCACGATCACCCAAGTGCAGCCAGTCAAACTGTCGATCCATTTGCCACAGTCGGAATTGCCACGCATCCAGGCCAGGATGAAGGCCCACGCGATCATGCTGACGATCGACCTCCACGATGGCCTGGGTACCACCGTATCGGCCCGGGCCGATTTCACCGACAACGCCGTCAACAGCCAGAGTGGCACGATTGAGCTGCGCGCCAACTTTGCCAATGCGCAGTTACGCCTGGTCCCGGGTCAGCTGGTCAATGTGGCCGTGACCCTCGACGATATCGCCAACGCCCTGGTGATCCCGCACGCAGCGCTTAACGATGGCCCCGAGGGCACCTATGTCTACGTAGTCATGGGTCATCACGCCTTGCAACGTCGCGTGAGCGTCCTGTTCGATGACAGTCAACATGTCGCCATCGCGGGGAAAGTGAAGCCCGGCGATCAAGTGATCGTCGAGGGCCAGCTGCGCGTTGTTCCGGGGGGCGCAGTTAAAGTGTTTGCTCCGACGACAACGCCGCCAGATAAAGGCCACACATTGGCACTGCACGGCCCCGAAAGCCATCCCCGATGAACCTCTCGCGGCGGTTTATCGAGCGCCCTGTGATGACCATCCTGGTCATGGCCGCGCTTGTGATCTTCGGTCTGTTCGGGTACGCCATGTTGCCGGTGAGCGAATTGCCGAACATGGATTTTCCGACGATCAATGTGCGGGCAGACTTGCCCGGTGCCGATCCGGAAACCATGGCGTCGGCGGTCGCCACGCCGCTGGAGAGCGCGCTATCCGGGATTCCCGAGGTGGACTCGATGACCTCATCAAGTAGTCAGGGTTCCACCAGCATCACCATTCAATTCAAGCTCAGCCGCGATATCGATGCCGCCGCGCAGGACGTGCAGGCAGCCATCTCCAGCGTGTCCCGGCGGCTACCGCATGCCATGCCGAATCCGCCGACGATTCGCAAGAATGACCCGTCGGCCCAACCGATTTTTTTCATCATCCTCACCTCCAAAAGCTTGCCGATTGCCAAGCTTGACCAGTACGCCCGCACGGTTCTGGTGGATCAGCTGTCCACGGTGGATGGCGTTGCGCAGGCCACGGTACACGGGCCCGCCAAATACGCCGTGCGTATCCAGGCTGACCCCGCCAAGCTGGTAGCGCGCGGCTTGACCCTGGGAGATCTTGCCAACGCGGTAACAGCGACGAGCACGGACCAATCCTCCGGCGTGCTCAACGGGCCTTCGAGAACGGCCGTGATCCATACTGCCGGACAACTGAACAATGCGGGCGCCTTCCGCCGGCAGATCATCGCCTATCGCGACGGCGCGCCGATCACCTTCGGCGACGTGGCTCACGTGGTCGACAGTGTCGAGGACGTCCGCTCGGCCGACTGGTACGACAACCAGCGGGCGGTCACGGTCGAGATCCAGCGTCAACCCGGCTCGAACACCATGGCCGTGGTCGATCACATCAAGACCATGCTGCCCCAATTCGAAGCGCAGTTGCCATCGTCGATCGACATGCGAATTTTCTACGATCGCAGCCAGTCCATCCGGGCCGCAGTCGATGACGTGCAACTAACCCTGCTCATCGCAGGCGCGATGGTCATCGGCGTGATTTTTCTGTTCCTGCGCCGGGTAAGCGCGACCATCATTCCCTCGCTGGCGCTGCCCATCGCCGTGATCGGGACGTTTGCCGGCATGTCCGTGCTTGGCTTCAGCCTGGACAACCTGTCGCTGATGGCGCTCACGCTTTCTGTCGGCTTCATTGTTGACGACGCGATCGTTATGCTGGAAAACATCGTCCGCCACATCGAGGCGGGCGAACAACCTATGCAGGCGGCGCTCAAGGGCTCCGCAGAAATCAGCTTCACCATTCTTTCGATGACGCTGTCGCTCGCCGCGGTATTTATTCCCATCATTTTCATGGGAGGTATCGTCGGACGGCTGCTGCATGAGTTCGCGGTGACGATCGTCGTGGCCATTCTCATTTCCGGCCTCGTCTCGGTCACGCTGACGCCGATGCTGTGTGCCCGCATTCTCACGCGCGAAAAAGGCCGGTCGCATAATCGGTTCTATCGCTGGAGCGAGGACGGTTTCAATCGCCTGCGCGATGCCTACGAGAGAAGTCTGCACTGGAGCATGGAACGCCGGCCGCTCATCCTGGGCCTGTTCGTGGCGAGCATTCTGGCCAGCTATGCGCTGTTCGAGGTCATGCCGCAGGATTTTCTGCCCAGCGACGATATCGGCCAGCTTCGCGGCGACGTCCAGGTCGCCGTCGGTACCTCATTCGACCAGTACATCAAGTACACGGCACAGGTCAGGCACATCATCGAGCGCGATCCCAACGTGCGAGGACTGCAGTCGGATGAAGGTGGCAGCCTGGTCATCGCGCTCAAGCCGCTCGACGATCGGCAGCTGTCGGCCGACCAGGTGACCCGCGAATTGCGGGCCAAGCTCGACGACATTCCCGGCACCCGGGTAACGATCGTGAATCCACCCAGCATTCGCATCGGTGGTCGCAGTTCGCGCTCGAGCTATCAATACACCCTCAAGGGGCTGGATCTGGCTGAGTTGCAGGATTACTCGACGCGCCTGGTGACTGCACTACAGCGCAACCCGGTCTTCATTGGCGTCAACAGCGATTTTGATCGCGCCGCGCCGTCAGTGGATGTCAGCATCGATCGCAATCGTGCCGCCGCGCTGGGCGTGACGGCGGATCAAATCGAGTCCACGCTGGGCGACGCCTTCGGCGGACAGCAGGTGTCGCAGATCTACGCGGCGGCCGACCAGTACAAGGTGATGCTGGAGCTGCTTCCCGCCTATCAGGAGGATGCCTCCGCGCTGTCCCGCCTCTATTTGCATGGAGCGGGGAACGCGATGGTGCCGCTAGGCGCGGTAGCTACTATCCGCCGCGGCACCATGCCCCAGGTGATCAATCATTCCGGCCAGATTCCAGC
Source organism: Pseudomonadota bacterium (assembly GCA_030947085.1). Taxonomy (GTDB): domain Bacteria; phylum Pseudomonadota; class Gammaproteobacteria; order Xanthomonadales; family Rhodanobacteraceae; genus Rhodanobacter. Next base: position 6,315 of record JALYXN010000556.1, read on the forward strand.
CATCACGATTTCCTTCGATCTGGCCCCGGGCAAAGCCCTGAGCGATGCCCTGAACGGCGTGGATGATGCGACGCGGGCCATCCAGCTCCCGGCTGATATCCAAGGTAGCTTTGCGGGAACGGCAGCAGCATTCCAGAACTCCACCGCGAACATGGGATGGTTGCTTTTGATTGCCATGATCGTGGTCTACATCATCCTGGGCATCCTGTACGAGAGCTTCATCCATCCCATCACGATCTTGTCCGGCTTGCCGTCGGCCGCCGTCGGCGCGCTACTCACGCTTTACCTGTTCCACCTGCCGCTCACGCTGTATGCGTTTGTCGGCATGATCATGCTGATTGGTATCGTCAAGAAGAATGCCATCATGATGATCGACTTCGCGCTGGAGCGGCAGCGCAGTGACCTCACCGTGTCAGCGGGACAGGCGATTTGCGAGGCAGCAACGATCCGTTTCCGTCCCATCATGATGACGACGATGGCAGCGTTGATGGGCACACTGCCGATCGCCTTGGGCATGGGCATGGGAGCCGATTCGCGTCGGCCCTTGGGCCTTTGCGTGGCGGGCGGACTGTTGTTCTCGCAATTGCTGACGCTATACATCACCCCCGTGATCTATGTGTATCTTGACGGTCTGGCGGGTCGCATCAGGCCGTCTTCAGGGCTTGACGGCGCGGCCTTGACCACGCTTCCGACTGAGCTCCCGTAAGTCGCCGCAACCCATGCCGGCACCACCCCGGCCCTCGATGAATACGCCTACCCTTCGGCGCCTCGACTGGCCACACCTGAAACGGCGCTAACATGAAGAAGGCCGCCCCGAAGTTGCCACCGGCAGCTCCAGACTGCGGGCTCATCGGTTGCTGCATGCCGGATGGTCGACCAACCCGAAAGGGTAGCGATGGGTCAGAAGCCGCCATTCGCCCCTGCTCAACCCACCGGTGCAAAGCCGCTCCTAACCGCGCGTTTTCGCTGTCAGCTCACTGGTGCCCGGAGAAGCCACCGGGAAAGACTGGGATCGGTCGATCAAGCCCCGTGAGTGCGAGTAACCGCACCATACCGATCGGTATGTTTTCGGCCACGGGACTGTCACGCCGTCCTCCTAGCCTCCAACGCAATTACTACGTTTATCTCATACCCACATCACATCTCGGTGCCTGCCTTGCAGGCCTCGATGGTCAGGTTTTTTCTAAAGCGAGGTCTTGTCCCATGGAACGCACGGTTCTCAGAAAAGCCATTCTCAGGTGTATTGCCTTGATTGGCCTTGGGGCAACGGCTGCCCCCTCACCCAGCTGGGCGACGGATACGGCTTTTGCGGGGGCAGCTCCGAAGGCAGATGCAAGCAAGAGCACCAAGGCGACCGACCCGGCACCCTCCGTTCTCGCTGCCAATGGCAGCGAGTCCGACAACGAAATGAGCAGCCCCGAGGGCAAGGTGGCGGGCAAGAAGGTTAGCAACCTTCAAGGCGTCCAGGTGGTGGCGCCACGCACTTCCATTG
>JALYXN010000575.1 GCA_030947085.1 Pseudomonadota bacterium
CCAAGGGCTATACCGTCGGAGCCGTCGGGCAGGAGCAGGGTGCGCCGGTAAACGATGGCAACAAGGTCACCTACCATTTCGTGCAGCATGACGTGGAGGATTTTGCCTGGGTCGCGGCCCCGGGCTACAAGGTCCAGCACATCACCTGGACCGGCCCGGGCAGTCCGACGGTTGACGTGCAGGTGATCTACCCGCCGGAATACGCGGCCAGCGCAAAGCCGGTGCTGAAGGCGACGACGGATTCGCTCAGCTATTTTTCCGACACGCTGGGGCCGTATCCGTACGAGACGGTCACGGCGGTGGTGCCGCCGTACAACGCTGACGAAGCCGGTGGCATGGAATACCCGACGTTCTTCACCGCCGAGGGTTACGACAAGGTCACACCCGACACAATCAGCCAGTACATGATCGACTTCGTCACCATTCACGAATTTGGCCACGGCTATTTCATGGGTATTCTGGGCTCGAACGAGTTCGAGGAGCCCATGCTCGACGAGGGCATGAACGAGTATTGGGACGACCGTATGCTGGTCGATCGCAAACAGGACATCTTTCCCGCCACCGCGCTGTTGAGCAAGATGGGTATTGCGCCGCAGATGTCGCCGTTCGAAGCGGAACGGTTGTCAGGCGTTCTGGGTATCGGCACCCCAGCGGATTCGCTCGATTCCAACTCTTGGGATCGCCTGTCAAGCAGCAGCTACGGTTCGGTCTATTCACGTACCGCCTCGACCATGCGCACGCTGGAAAATCTGCTTGGTCACGACGTGATGGGCAAGGCGATGAAGCTGTATTACGAGCGCTGGAAGTTCCGTCATCCGGATGCGGCGGATTTGCGCGATGCGCTGGCGGAGGGCTCGGGCCAGCCCGCGCTGGTGAATGCGATCTTCGCCTCCCAGGTGTACGGCACCGACAAGGTCGATGCCAGCGTGGTCTCGATCGACAACGAGGAGCAGGTGCCACGCCCCGGTACCGAAATCCGCGACGGCAAACGCCTCACGCTGACGGCGGATGACATCGACAAAAAGATCGAGGACGCACGCGCGGCCTGGGAAAAGGCGCACAAGCATGCCAAGCATGGTGGGCCCTATCCTTGGCTATCGACGATCACGGTGCGACGAAGCGGCGCGGCGATACCGCGCACTGTGTTGATCAGGTTTGCCGACGACAGCAGCGAAACGGTGCCATGGGCTGATGCCAGTCGCTGGAAGCGCATCACCTTCATCAAGCCGGTCAAGGCCGTGTCGGCGACCGTGGATCCCGGGGGTAAGATCTACCTGGACAGCGACCAGCTCAACGACAGTCGCACGACCGAGGCCGACGGCAGTGCCTCGCGGCGCTGGGGTGCTGACGTCGCCTCCTTGCTTCAGACGTTCTATGCCTTGGTGGGGTCGCTGTGATGATGACTGGACGTATGTCTCGCCGGGTGGATTCCGGTGCCCTCGCACGCACACCACTGGTTGCCATGCAATGGCGTCTGCTGCTGCTGTGGACCTTGTTGCTGTTGCTGCCGACGGCCCTGGTCAGTTTGCCGTTCTGGCGTGCGCTGAGTGGCGCCATCGACCACTCGATCCACGTGCAGTCGTGGGCGACCCGGTTCAACGCCACGATGTTCGGCGATGCCATGGCGGCGATCAATATCTCCAGCTGGATCAACGGCCTGGCCATCCTGGGCCTGTCGCTGACGGTATTGATGTCGCCATTCCTCAACGGCATGGTGATCGGCAGCGGTCGCGCTGGCCGCGCACTGGGCTTCAGCCATCTGCTTCAGTGCGGCGTGGTCGAATACGGGCGCATGTTCCGCGTGATGCTGTGGTCGATCCTCCCCTACGCGATCATGGGCGCGCTGATCGGCGCCGCGCTGCACTTCACCAACGATTTCGACGACAAGGCGGTGCTGCAGTCGCGAGCGGATAGCGCGTTTCACCTCGCGATATTTCTGGCGGTGGTGTTGTTTGTGCTGGCTCAGGCGGTAGTGGAATCCACTCGCGCCGCTTTCATTGCCGACGCCGGCCTGCGTTCAGCCACCCGCGCTCTGGGTCGCGGCTTCATGCAGGTACTGCGGCGCCCCTTCAGCACCTTGTTGAGCTACCTGCTGATCAGCGTGATCGGCTACGGCATCGCGCTGGCGCTGGGGATTGTGCGGATCCACACGCCGGCAGCGGGTCCGGTGGGCCTGCTGCTGGCGATGTTGCTGGCACAGCTGATCGTGCTGGTGATCGGCTGGGTTCGGGTGGCCCGATTGCTGGCGCTGGCGGAAGTGGGTCGTTCGCTCCACGGATCGCGCCACGCCAGCGGCGGCATGCCGACGGCGCTCTGACTCACGATCGATGCATGGGCGGTGGCCAGTTGCCACCATGCACATACACCCGCAGCTGAGCGTCGTTTTCCCTCAGGCGTAGGCGCGGCGATGCTCGCGATGCGGCGGATAGTAGGCAAACACATGGTTGTGGCTGCCGTAGAAATCCATGTCCTCGATGTGTTCGCCACCCAGGCGCTCCGCCAAGCGATCGGACTCCTCGTTGCCGATAT
>JALYXN010000585.1 GCA_030947085.1 Pseudomonadota bacterium
AGGATCACCGCATCGGCCGGCACCACGTGATCGCCCTGCGGTGTCGCGAAGCGCAACGCACCGTCCACCTGCCACCCGACCCAGCGATGATGCATGTGGAACGTCACGCCGGATTCGCGCAGTCGACGCAACCAGCGGCGCAATAAAGGCGCCGCCTTCAGGTCGGAAGGAAATATCCGGCCGGAGCTGCCGGCGAACGTTTCCACCCCGAGTCCCCGCGCCCACTCACGCAATGCCTCGGCATCGAACGTCTGCAGCCAGCGTGCGACCTCATCTTGCCGCGACCCATAGCGTTCGGTGAAACGCGCCGACGGTTCGCTGTGGGTGAGATTGAGCCCACCCTTGCCAGCGAGCAGAAATTTTCGCCCGACCGAACCCATCGCGTCATACAGATCAACCGTCATACCCGCCGCACAGGCGGCCTCTGCCGCCATCAGCCCCGCCGGACCGCCACCAATGATCGCCAATCGTGCCGTGGCTGTCTGATTCATCGGCGCATGGTCGCACGGGGTCGTCAGGCAGAGAACCTGCAATCGACGCGCTCACCCGTGGTGTCCTGGCCCCGGATGGCGCCAAGGACCGATCGAACCGGCTTTTCGAGCACCGAAAAGCGGATTGACGGCCGGATTCAACTGTGAAAGGCGACACCAGCGCAAGATCGGAGTGGGCCAAGTGCGGTAGCTTGCACGCGCTACCTGTAAGTCCCGCTGGGATCCCTCTTCTCCCCTTGGGAGAAGGTGGCGCGCAGCGCCGGATGAGGGTACCGGCAAAGCGTGAAATCACCACACCAAGCGCTGTTCCCATGCGCTGCGCCCGAACCCAGAAACCCGGCCTTAGCAGAGGGCCCTTGATTACCAAAAAGTACGCGGCGAAGCCGCGCCACTGAAGCGTCACGTCATGCATGGCACGCTTGTGTCTGCCAAACCGCCCCACGGCTATCTAGCAACATCAGACGTCGCAAGTAATTTAACCAGATAGGACTTCCAGACGGCAGCCCAGGTGTGGGTCCCATGGCCGTGGGTAGCAGCGCCGGCGGGAATCAGCACATAAGTGGCATCGGGCATCCTTGTTACTTCTTGCTGCGCAACGCCGAGGTAGGGGGGATTGATGAAGTCATCCTCGGAATTGATCCACATGACTGTGGCCCGGATCGATGACAGACGCGCGGACGGATCGTAATCTCGCGACGACGCCACCTGATAGAGCAGGTCATTGGCATCCAGCCGATGGATGACTTCCGGCACAGTACGCGCCAGATAGGTCTGCATCGCGTTTCCCGTAGGATATTCACGCTGCAACGCGATCGGCGCGCTGCCGGCGAGCAGCAGCATATCCACCGCGGTCCGCAGACCCTGCCTGGGCTCCGTCGCATATTCACCGCCTTTCCAGTCAGGGTCATCCCGAATCGCGTTCATCAGCATCTGTCGCCACATACGGTTGCGACCGCCGATGGCCACCGGCAGGCAAGCCAGCGGCATCAGTGCATCAATAAAGTCGGGGTAGTCCTCACCCCACATGAACGCGTGCATGCACCCCATCGAGGTGCCAGTGACAAGTCTCAGATGGTCGATTTTGAGACCGTCCACGACAAGAGCATGTTCCGCACGAACCATATCCGCGTAGTCGTAATGGGGAAATTTTGCCCGCAAGCCATCGCTAGGCTTGGAAGACTGGCCGTGCCCGATGTCGTCGGGCAGGACGACGAAATAGGTCGATACATCCAGCGGCTGCCCGGGTCCGAAGAGTTCGCCTGCATATCTGGCGACAAGAAACTGATTACCTGAGCCACCGGTTCCATGTAGAACGAGCACCGCATTGGCGACATGACCGTCCGGCCCCAGGCGGGGTTTGCCCAGGGTCTGGTAATGCAACTTCAGCTCCGGAAGGACCTCGCCGGACTGAAATCGGAAGTTCCTAACTAAAAATTGGCCGGGGACAGGGTGAAGACCTCCCATCACGGCCATCTCTGCACTGGTTCCGGTCTGCGCACTGACCGTCAACGCAAGCGAACATCCAAGCAGCACCGCCAAGCACATTCTCAACATAGCTTTCACCTCTCGCAAAATATCCGATTGCCAGTCGAAAGATGGCCTAACGCACACCTTGCCCATGGCGACACCGAACCACCGGTTGGACCCCGGCCGAACAGGTCGGTCAGGGTCCAGAGCTGGCCCGTCAGAACTTTTGCTGGTAGCTCACATAGAAGTAACGATCGATATCAAGCTCGGGGTCGAGGCCCGCTGCACCGTTGTAACCAAGAGCCTTGGCCGAATAGAGCGGCGAGGGCTTTTTGTCGAACAGATTATTCACGCCGAGGGTGAGGATCGCATTCCAGGGCGCGTTCCAGCGTCCGCTGATATCGTTGAACGCAGTGGCGCCCTTGCGATTAGCGCCAACCCCGAACGGCCAGCTGGGGCTACGGTAATTCGGCTGATTGCATTCGTTGGAGCTATAGCACTCATCGCGCAGAGCCCCGAAGTATCGGAGCCGCCACGTTGCACCAAATGCACCCTGCTCCCAACTGGTGGAGAGATTCGCCCGGACACGGTACTGGGGGATAACCCCGATGCTGTTGACCACTGTCGCACCCGGACCGCTCTGCGACTGAAATTCCGACACGTAGTTGGCGTCCATGCGAGAGTTGAACCGACCGTAACGGGTCTCCGGGAAGCGATAGCTGACCGAGAAGTCGTAGCCCTTGGTAGAGATATGACCAAGGTTGGCGTTGCCTCGACTCAACGTGGTGATCTGGTGGGTGGTGGCATCGCGACCGAATTGTCCGCAGTACTGCGGTGAACTGTAGAGGTAGCACTGGTTGACCACATATTGAGCGCTGATGGACTGAATTTCGTTGTTAATTCGAATGGCATACCAGTCCAACGTCAGATCGAGACCGGGGATATAACCAGGGCTGTACACCGCGCCCAGGGTCTTGGTCACCGCCGTCTCGGGCTGGAGCTTTTCGTTACCGACACCAATAAACGAGGGCGTGGCCGACTGCACCGAACCCACCGAGGTGATCGGAAGGTTCTGACGATCACGCTGCCGGAAATTGGCCGGAACACCCTGGCCCGCGCATGCTGCCGCAACGCCCGGATTGCTCGCCGCCGAGCCAAACACGCTGTCGCATTGATCGAGGTAGTGGTCATACCCCTGGCCACCGCCGCCAAAAAGATCCTGCAGCGTCGGCGCGCGGAAGCCCTCGGCGTAATTGCCCCGTACCAGCAGATCATTGATCGGCTTCCATTCGAAGCTGTATTTATTGTCGGTGGTGCTACCGAAATTGCTGTAGTGGGAATAACGGCTAGCCACATCCACCGTTAACGACTGAATGCCAGGGAGATCCTTCAGCAGCGGGGCCTTGAACTCAACGTAGGCCGAATTGACGCGATACCTGCCCAAGGTAGGGTTCGCTGCATTGCTGCTGGTATATCCGGTCTCGGCAAAACTGTCTGGCCGGCTATATCCAGAAAGGACCCGTGACTCCACCCCGCCTGCAAAACCAAGACCACCGGCCGGCAAGTCGAACAAGGTGCCATTGATATCCGCGTTGTAGCTGCGGTCGGTCGAGCCGAAAGTGTCGGTGCTGGGGGCGAGAATATAGGCCAATCCGTTAGCTGGGATGTTACCCGGTCCTGCCAGGATGGACACCGGCGTGCACTGTCCCAGCTGATAGCTGCTACCCAACGGAATGGGAGCGGCAGCCGTGCCGCATTGAACCACACCGTCCCCGTTGAGAAACGACGGCCCCAGAGCCTTTTTCAGCGCGATAAGATTCCACTCGCCCGTGCCCTGAGTGACGCCCTCACCGTGGTTGTAGTTGAATCCAACCGACCAATTCCACTCGTGCTCGCCCAGGTCAAAATAGCCGTCGACGCTCCCGTCCAGATGGTAGGACTTGTATTTATCTGTATATTGCGGCGGTATCTCGGTCATCATCCGGTTCCATTTAAGATTGGTACCGGGAAAGGGGTTGTAATAGCTCTGTCCATCAACATAAACTGGGTAATTGCGCTGCGAATTGTAGTTAAGTGGATTACCGGCAATCTGGTCACTCGATTTTCGGGCGGAATACATCGCCGACATCTTCGCGGTGATCTTGTCCGTGATGTTGTACATCGCATGCGTGAATATCGAGTTCAACTCAGTCGGCATCTGGTACATCTTCTGCGACGTGAAATTGAACTCATCAGCCGGGTCGCCGGTATAAACATGGTAATTGGCCGGATCACGCGGGTCGGAGCTCTGGGCTCCCGCATGGTTCAGCATTAAATACTGACCAGGGTTCATCGGACTGTTGTAGATAAGTCCCCATGGACCGGCCTCGTTGGTACCGTTGGGATGATTCGGGCTGTAGGCGTAATTGGTGATGGGGCGAGAATTTGCCCATACTACGCCGCGCTTGTTGTAGTTCGCATTGAATACGATCGAACCCTTTTCGCTCTTGGCACCAGTCGTGAAGCTGTATTGAGTGGTCTGCGCATCACCGCCCTGATTTTCGCCATAGTACGCATTGAATTGCGAGCCTTCGAAACGATCTTTCAAGATAAAGTTGATCACGCCGCTGATGGCATCAGATCCATAAACAGCCGACGCGCCATCCTTCAAGACCTCAACGCGCTCAATCAACGCCGCGGGGATATTGGAGACATCCGTAGCACCACCGATACCCGAAATCCAGCGCTTGCCATTTACGAGCACCAAAACGCGCTGCGAACCCAAGTTACGCATATTGACGAAACTGCCACCTGCACCATTCAAAACCGACGACTTGTTGAAGCCGGGGAGACTCATCGTCGTCATCTGCTGAACGATGTCGCCGACGTCGGTCAATCCCGTCTTCTTGATGTCTTCCTGAGTCATGGTGAAAATAGGTTGTTGCGTCTCAAGGTCAGCGCCCGGAATACGTGAACCAGTAACGGTAACTTCCTTCAGCACGACAGTGGGAGAAGCCTTGCTGGCATTCTTTACATTTGACGACTCCGGCGTGGTGGCGTCCTGAGCTGACGCAATAGATAAACCAGCCAGCGACAACAAACTGACAGCCAGGGCGCTTTTTATCGCGGCTGAAAGCAACCGTTTGTTTAAAATCATGATGATCCACCTGAATAATGTATAAAAATAATGATCTTGCAACGATTGGACACGCTCTCCCGCACGCCTTGCGGCAAGACCGTTCAATAACTCACATGCTGCTCTCCCAACAGCGCCACTTGAAGCAAATATGGTTGCAATTGAAACCGGATGCTGCCCCTCGGTAAGCGCACCTTGTATTCAATTGTTAGCTTTTTAGCATTGCCTCATGCCGCTGTCCATGGAACCACTATCCAAGACAAGTGGTTGAATTTTCTGTTAAACATTCTTGTTTGCCGCAATTTTAGTGGGGAAAGCGAATAATTGCGTAGAAAATTTTTAAGCGAGAGCATAATTTCGTCGATATTGCGGTAAACTTGGCTAAATGTTTGATTATGCAACATAAAATAGTGAAGGACGTGCACAGATGGCCCGTAATGCGCTTGATCGTATCGATCTGAAAATTCTTGAAGCGCTTCAGAGAGATGGGAGAATTTCTAACAACAATCTCGCAAAACTTGTTTCACTTTCGCCCAGTGCATGCTTAGTGCGGCTGCGAACGCTGGAAGCATCCGGCGTTATAGTCGACTACCAGGCACACGTTGCCTTGGAGAAAGTACGCGATGTAATGGAGGTTTATGCCGAGATCACGATGGGTCAGCATCTGGCTACGGTCTTCAGAACCTTTGAGGATGCATTGTCGCGCATTCCGGAAATTGTCGAGGTGGTCAGAGTCAGTGGGCCTTTTGATTACTTGTTGAAAGTTGTTGTCAGCGACATGAATGAATGGAAGGATATTTCCCAAGGATTTCTGAATACCGAAAATGGCGTTGTAAAACTGATGACTTTGGTCGTCATGCAGCAGATAAAGATCTCGACATCGCCTCCCCTGCGCCCGAACACGCCAAGGGTTCGGAGGGAGCTTGTTCGTAAAAAGTAGTACGTGACCGCCGAGGCGGAAATTTGTCCAAGCAGTTGTGAGTGCCAAGAAATGGCGTCAGAGCTCTGGATGAGCATTAATTGAAAGCAGACGAGCCCCTACTTGCATGCCGACATCAGTGATCATCGTTGACGATTTTCTGCAAGACCCATCCGTGTTGCGCGAGGCGGCTTTGAAGTTGAGCTACCCGATGCAAAACGCCATGTTCGCAGGGCGCAATTCGATCGAGAGGCTCGCCATTTCCGGGCTAGCGGAACAAGTTTCCAAGCTCGTGGGCGAAGACCTCGTGCCGATCGAGCCGTTGCATTCGCATGGCAAGTGCCGCATTACCCTTGCGCAAGACATGGGGCGTTCAAGAATTCACGTGGATCGCTCTCACTGGTCGGGAATCCTCTATCTCAGCGCCCCATCCGACTGTGCCGGCGGTACTGAATTTTATCGCCACCGTCGAACCGGCATGGACCGATGGCCGATCAACCAAGAGGAACTGGAGGCCACCGGCATGGCCACGCTTGACCATCTCCGCAGCGAGATCGTCGAGAAGGACAGCAACCACCCGGACAAATGGGAACTGACCATGCAGGTGCCGATGCGATTCAACAGGCTGTTACTGCTGCGACCATGGTTCTGGCATACCGCCAGTGCCGGATTCGGGGACGGCCTGGACAATGGCCGACTGGTCTATCTCATGTTTTTCGCCGCCGCTCACGCATGAGCGCTGACGGTGCCAGTGTTTCTCTCATCATTTTTTGTATTTTTCGTCTCCGCTTCATATAACAAAGGTATCGACCATGGTGCGTTTTTCCCCAGTTTGCCTGTTTCTGGTTTTGCCACTACTTTCTGGACTGGTCGATGCAAGGCCTGCCGCTGAAATTTATCCCCATTCCCAGCCCGAACTGCAGGCGCTGGCCGACGCACCCAGCCAGGACCAGCTGCGTTCCACGATTACGAAGCTGGTGGGCTTCGGTACACGCCACACGCGCTCGGACACCAAGTCCGACACGCGAGGCATCGGTGCCGCCCGGCGCTGGGTCAAGTCACGCTTTGAAGCGATCTCGAAGGACTGCGGCGGCTGCCTGGAAATTGTCACGCCCTCGGAAATGGTCAGCGGTGAGCGCGCTCCCGCACCGACCGAGATCATGGATATCGTCGCGATCAAGCGCGGCAGCGACGATCCGGCGCCCCACAAGATCGGGCGGGTGATCGCGATGACAGGGCACCTGGATTCCCGCGTCACGGACGTCATGAATAATCACAGTGACGCACCCGGCGCAGACGATGATGGCTCTGGCGTCGCCTCCCTGATCGAGGCCGCGCGACTGTTGTCGAAACAGCCGAACAAAGCGACGGTGGTTTTTGCTGCGCTTTCCGGAGAAGAGCAGGGTCTTTACGGCGGCAAGGTGCTGGCCGATTACGCACTCGCCCAGGGCTGGCGGGTCGAGGCCGACCTCAACAACGACATCGTCGGCAACAGCCGCGGCATGAACGGTGTGTTTGACAGCACCACGGTACGGGTGTTTTCCGAGGGCACCAAGAGCAACGAGACCGCAGAACAGGCCGCGTACCGGCGCTATCACGGCGGAGAGGTGGATTCACCATCACGCAATCTGGCGCGCTACATGGCGACGCTGGCCGATGACTATCTGCCAGATCTGCGCGTGCGCATGATTTACCGCACCGATCGCTTCGGTCGCGGCGGTGATCAGGTCGAATTTCTCAAGGCCGGGTTCCCCGCCGTACGGCTGACCGAGTCGCACGAGGATTATAACCATCAGCATCAGGATCTGCGCACCGAAGACGGCATCAACTACGGCGACACCATGGCCGGCATCGACTTCCGCTATCTATCCCGCGTCACCGCACTCAACACCATCACCATGGCGGCGCTGAGCCGCGCGCCCGCCCCGCCCAGCGATGTTGCGATCCAGGGTGCGGTGCAGGACGACACTACGGTGAGCTGGAAAAAACTGCCCGACGCATCCGGCTACCGGGTGCACTGGCGCGCTACCACCGCCCCGCGCTGGCAGTACGTGCGCAGCGTGGGCAACGTCGACCGCGCCGTACTCAAGGACGTGGTCATCGACGACTGGTATTTCGGCGTGTCGTCGGTGTCCGCCGATGGCTTCGAGAGCCCGGTGGTATTCCCCGGTTATGCCGGAAGCTTCGAGCGCTCGCCGGCAGCCACGGCCAGCCACTGAGAT
>JALYXN010000394.1 GCA_030947085.1 Pseudomonadota bacterium
GCCGGCCACGCTGCGGATCAGCGCCACGTCCGCCGCCGTCCATGGCACGGGCTCGATCGAGCTGACCGGATACTCGGTGTCGCGAGCGTACGCCAGCGTGACATGCGGCGTATGCTGACGCGCAAGATATCGGCCCTGCCCGGCGAGAATCAGGGCTCGCCGCCACTGGTCCCAGAGCGTGTGCATGGATTCGCAGCTCTCACTACTACGCAGCACCAGCGGTGGTTCGCGTCCGTGGAAACTGCCGGCCTGATCGAGGGTCCAGCTGAACGCGTCGGCGTCCACGTGATCAGCCCCCGCGCTGACGGCGGAGAGCAGATCCAGGCGCGGGCCATGGTGATCACCCAGAAAATGCAGGGTGACGTGATATCGCGCCGGACTCACCCAGCGAGCGCGCCAGTCGGGACGGCTTTGACGCAGCCCTTGAGCCAACCGGTCGAGGGCTGCACGGGTTGCATCATCCGGGATCAAGGCTAGAAAGAAACTATCCACTGGCCCGAATGATGTATCCAGCCCGCCGAGGAGGTCGAGCTGGGGACTGTCCGATCGGCGTCGATTTGGCATGCTGCCTGTCTTGTGTCGCGCCGCGCAGGTTACGCCGCGGTTCCCGCAGCCGCTGGCGCGCTATCCAGGCGCAGTTTCTGGCCGACCAGCAGGGCTCGGATCGCGCGCAGCTTTGCCTTGAGCATCACCTCGTTGTCCGGACCGGCGCGCAACAACGCGCGTTGCCCTGACGACAGCGACTCCAGTCCCGGATCGGTGTAGCGGTAGTAGCCATTGCTGAGCACCAGCGTCGGTCGCTGCTTGAGGTCCGGTGCCGCCAGCAGGTTGTCGATTGCCGCGATCAGGCGATCGTTGAAATAGGCTTTGGGGTAACCCAGCTGACGATAAGCCTGCTGAAACAGCGGATAGGCATGCACGTACCAGGCGACCAGTTTGTCGGGGTCGGTGTCGCGCACTACCTGCATGTACGGCGCATAGCGCGCGTCATTCTGTGCCGCCATGACCGTCGATCCATCCGCGTCCTGGGTGGAGAAACTGCCCTGCGGCGAGCGCACGGGCAGCATGACCCTGTTCAGCCCCCGCCGCGGCAACGCATCGACGGTGGCGACAATGCGCTGGACCACCTGTGGTTGCATCAACAGCGCCGACAGATCGCTGCCGCCAGTGAGAGCCCGCAGAGCGGAGACCACGCTGTCATCGCTCCCATCCAATGGCGGTAGCGGTGTGGTGGAGGCCGATGCCGGAGCGCCGCCACCGGCCTGCCCGATCGGATGCTCGATCGCCGCGGACGCGCTTTCAGCGCTGGAAGCCGACGCCGCGGATGTGGCGGCCGTCGGCGTTTCCGGGTGCATCGCCTTGCGGGCCAGGTAGACGCCGCCGGCCGCGATGACCACGATGACGATGGCGGCTGCTATCCAGCCTCTACTTGAAGTTTTCTTGTTCACCATGTTCCCCATTTTGCGATGCGATTCTCTTCACCTTGGACTCGTGTGGGCGCGAATCGTTCACCCGTCACGCTTTCAGACGATAGCCGCTACGAAAAATCCACCACACCGCCGTCAGGCAGATGGCGAGAAACATCAGGGTCATCCCCACGCTGATACCGACGCCGACATCAGACTCACCGTAGAAACTCCAGCGAAATCCACTGATCAGATAAACCACGGGATTGAACAGCGTGACCTTTTGCCAGAACGGCGGCAGCATCCGGATCGAGTAAAAGCTGCCACCGAGGAAGGTCAACGGCGTGATCACCAGCAGCGGAATCAGCTGCAGCTTCTCGAAATTGTCCGCCCAGATACCGATGATGAAACCAAACAGGCTGAAGGTCAGCGCGGTGAGTACCAGGAACATCAGCATCCATAGCGGATGCTCGATCTGGAACGGCACGAACAAACGTGCCGTCGCCAGGATGATCAGGCCAAGAATGATCGACTTGCTCGCCGCCGCGCCCACGTAGCCGGCCACGATCTCCATGGCCGACACCGGGGCCGACAACACCTCGTAGATGGTGCCGACGAACTTGGGAAAATAGATGCCGAACGACGCATTGGCGACGCTCTGGGTCAGCAGCGACAACATCAAAAGTCCCGGCACGATGAAGGCACCGTAGCTGACCCCGCCAATGTCGCCCATGTGCGAGCCGATCGCCGCACCGAACACCACGAAATACAGCGAGGTGGAGATCACCGGTGACACGATGCTTTGCAGCAGCGTGCGCCAGGCCCGGGCCATCTCGAACATGTAGATCGCACGAATGGCGTAGACGTTCATGCGCGCGCTTTGACCAGATCCACAAAAATATCCTCCAGCGAACTCTGGCTGGTCTTGAGATCCTTGAACTCGATGCCAGCGTCACCGAGCCGGCGCAGCAGGATATCGATGCCGGTATTCTCGTTGCGGGTATCGAAACTGTAAACCAGTTGATGGCCGTTGTCGGCAAGCTCCAGCGCATAGTCATCCAGCGACCCGGGAATGACCTCCAGCGAATTTTGCAACTGCAGAGTGAGCTGCTTGCGGCCAAGCTTGTTCATCAGCGCGGTCTTCTCTTCGACCAGGATCAGTTCGCCCTTGTTGATGACGCCAATGCGGTCGGCCATCTCCTCGGCTTCGTCGATGTAATGCGTGGTAAGGATGACGGTGACGCCGCTGGCGCGCAGTGTGCGCACCATCTCCCACATGTCCCGTCTCAGCTCGACGTCGACGCCCGCGGTGGGTTCGTCCAAAAACAGGATCTGCGGCTCGTGCGACAGCGCCTTGGCGATCATCACCCGGCGCTTCATGCCGCCGGACAGCGTCATCAGCTTGTTGTCCTTCTTGTCCCACAGAGACAGGTCCTTCAACACCTTTTCGATGTGTGCAGGATTCCTTCCCTTGCCGAACAGGCCGCGGCTGAAGTTGACCGTATTCCAGACCGTTTCGAAAGCGTCCGTCGTCAATTCCTGCGGCACCAGACCAATTTTGGCGCGCGCGGCACGAAAGTCGCGCACCACGTCATGGCCGTCGGCAAGCACGGTACCTGCGCTGGGGTTGACCAGGCCACAAATGATACTGATCAACGTGGTCTTGCCCGCACCGTTGGGTCCCAACAGGGCAAAGATTTCGCCCTGCTCGATATCGAGATCAATCGGTTTGAGGGCCAGGAATCCAGAGGCATAGGTCTTGCTCAACTGGCGAACGGATATGATCGGTTGCACGCGATCTCCCTGCGGAGGTTTGGGGGATGGGGAAACCCGATGGTATGCCCCGACCGAGGCGGCGACCAGCGTTCTCGACGCGTCGGCGTCAATCACTCAGGACCAACGG
>JALYXN010000616.1 GCA_030947085.1 Pseudomonadota bacterium
CGCCTGGGCGTAACGTGCAGCCAGGTCACGAGGATCGCTGGCGTACGTGGTCTGGCGGGCGTAGTCGCCCTGCTTCAGCCGCACCACTTGGCCTGCGCGCAGATCAATCGCGGGAATGATGTGGAAATTCATAGATCGAGGAAATTCTGCAGGAGCTTCGCGCCGACGGCGGCGGAGCGCTCGGGATGAAATTGCATGCCGTGGAAGTTGTCGCGGGCGATGACGGCGGAAAATGCGTCGCCGTAATCGGTGGTGGCGAGTGTGTAGTCACCTACAGGCACCGCGTAGCTGTGCACGAAGTAGGCCTGATCATGTTCGCCGAGGCTAGCCAGCAACGGATGCGCCTGCGTGGCGCGCAAGCGATTCCAGCCCATGTGCGGAACGCGCAGGCCCGTCGTTTTGGGAAAGTGCCTGACCTTGGCAGGGATCAACCCGAGACATGCGGTATCGCCCTCTTCCGAATGCGAACACAGCAGTTGCATGCCCAGACAGACGCCGAGCACCGGCTGGGTGAGTGAGCGCAGCAGATCGACCAACCCGAGTTCGCGCAGGCGCGCCATGCCGGGGCCTGCGGCGCCGACGCCCGGCACGATGACCTTGTCAGCCGTGCGAATCATTTCGCTATCGGACGTGAGCGCCGCATCCACGCCGAGCCGTTGCAAGGCGTAACGCACCGAACCGATGTTGGTACCGCCAGCGTCAACCAGAACGATGCTCATGGCAGCCTCGGATAGCAAGGAGTTCGTAGGAGCGCACCCTGTGCGCGATGCTTTTTGGCGACGTATCCAGGAGCATCGCGCACCGGGTGCGCTCCACCAAGAAGCGGAAGACCACGCGTCACAAGGTTCCCTTAGTGCTGGGCATTTCACTGCCTTCGCGCCGAATCGCCTGACGCAACGTGCGGGCGACGACCTTGAAACACGCTTCGACCATGTGATGTGCATTCTCACCGTGCACGCTCAGCTGCAGGTTCGCCCCCAGGGTTTCGCACAGGGATCGGAAGAAGTGCGGCACCAGTTCGGTCGGCACCTCGCCCACGCGCTCACGCGGAAAGCTTCCCTCGAACACGAAGTAGGGGCGGCCGGAGAGATCCAGCGCGGCGCTGGCCTGCGATTCATCCATCGGCAAGGTAAAGCCGTACCGACCGATGCCGCGCTTGTCGCCCAGTGCCTGTTTCAGCGCCTGACCCAGGGCCAGCGCGCAGTCCTCGATGGTGTGATGTTCGTCGATATGGGTATCGCCCTCGCAGCGCAGATCCAGCGCAAAACCGCCATGCTTGCCGATCTGTTCCAGCATGTGATCGAAGAAGCCCAGCCCGGTATGCGCGGCAGGCTCGGCGACTTTGTCCAGATCGACCGTGACGGTGATTTTTGTTTCCTTGGTATGGCGCACCACCGTCGCCGTCCGCGGCCCGTCCAGCAGCTGGTGGGCAAGCTCGTTCCAGCTGCTGCCTTGCGCGCCCACGCGGCAACCGCGCACACCAAGATTAGCGGCAAACTGCAGATCGGTTTCGCGATCGCCGACCATCGCCGACGCCGTGCGACTCCAGCCATCGTCAGCGAGATAAGTCCGCATCAGTCCGACACCCGGCTTGCGCGTGTCCAGGCCCTCTTGCGGAAAGCTGCGATCGATCAGCACCTCACGGAAGGTGATGCCCTGGGATGCCAGCACGCGCAGCATCAGTTGGTGCGGGCCGCGGAACTGGTCTTCAGGGAAACTGTCGGTGCCGAGGCCGTCCTGATTGGTGACCATCACCAGGTCGTAGCCGGCGGCGACAAAGCGTTGCAGTGCCGTCATCACGCCAGGCAAAAACGCCAGCTTCTCGAAGCTGTCGATCTGCTGATCGGCCGGTTCCTCGATCAGACAGCCATCGCGATCGATGAAAAGAATCTTGCGGCTCATGCGCCACTCCGATACGCAGCATTTGTGGGAGCGGTTTTAACCGCGATGCCTATCGCTCTAACATGGCAGCAAGAGCATCGCGGCTGAAACCGCTTCCACATGACATCGCTCCAATAAATCCGATTCATTCTGCAACCTCACCGAGTACAGACAACATCCGATCGTTCTCGTCCGGCGCGCCGATGGTAATGCGCAAGGCATCGCCTAGTTTGGGATAGCGCCGGATATCGCGTACCACGACGCCGGCGTCAAGCAGTTTCCGGTAAATTGCCCCGGCATCGTCGAACCGGACGGCGAGAAAATTCGCCTGCGATGGCAGCACCTTCCGCACCATTGGCAACGCCGCCAGGCGACCGCGCATCCGCTCGTGCTCGGTTCGAATGGTCGCCATATGCTCGCGCGCCCTTGCCTGACCTTCCTCGGAAAAGGCTGCCATGGCGGTGGCCACGCACGGCAGCGGCAGCGGATACGGCGGCATGATATGGCGCAGCAGCGCAATCACTTCGGGGTTGGCCAACAGGCTGCCGATGCGCGCACCGGCCAGCGCCCACGCCTTGGACAACGTGCGCAGCACGGCCAGATATTCGTAACGATCGATCAGGTCGGCGACGCTGGGCTCATAGGCGAACTCGACGTAGGCCTCGTCCACCACCAGCAGTGCCCGGCCATCAAGCTCTTGCAGCAAGCGCTCGATACTTTCGCGCGGCACGCATTGGCCGCTGGGATTGTTCGGTGTGCAGATAAAGATCAGCTTCACCGCGGGCGTGACGGCGGCCAAGACAGCGTCCACATCCAGCGTGAAATCGTCAGCCAGTGGCACTTCGATCACATCCGCATTCTGGATTCGCGCACTGACCGCATACATGCCGAACGTGGGCGGCTGGATCAGGATCGCATCCTCACCGGCACGACAGAACGCACGGACCAGCAGATCGATGGCTTCGTCGCTGCCACGACCCACCAGCAGTTGCTCATGGCGGACGCCATACAATGCCGCCAGCGTGGCGACCAACGCGGCCGGCTGCGGTTCGGGATAGCGGTTGCAGCCAAGGCCATCGTCCCCGGCCGGCGCCCATGCCGACTCGTTGGCATTGAGAAACACCTGGCCGCCGATAGCTTCCATGCGCGCGGACGAGTAAGGCTGCAAGGCACGAATATCGGGCCGGGCGAGATCGAGCACGCTCATACCGGGGTCTCCGTACTGCGCTGCTCCAATGCCGCCAGCCGCAGTGTCACGGCCCGACGATGGGCCTCCAGCTGTTCCGCCGCCGCCAGGATTACCGTGCACGGGCCGATCGTCCGCAACCCCTCGGCGCTGACTTCCTGCACGCTGATCTGCTTCTGAAAGCTTGCCACCGACACGCCGCTGTAGCTGCGCGCGTAGCCATAGGTGGGCAGCACGTGGTTGCTGCCACTGCAGTAGTCACCCACCGATTCAGGCGTCCATTGACCGAGAAAGATCGAACCAGCACTTTCGATCCCTTCCAGCAGCGGCCGTGGCTCGGCCACTTGCAGTATCAGGTGTTCGGGCGCATAGCGATTGCTGACTTCGACCGCCTGCGCCAGCGACGCTACCGCGATCAAACGACTTTGCGCCAAGGCTTTCATGGCGATGTCTGCACGCGGCAAGCTGGCGCGCTGCGTTTCCACTTCGGCGGCTACCTGATCCAGCAGATCGGGAGAAGGACTCAACAGGATCACTTGCGAATCCGGCCCGTGCTCGGCTTGCGACAACAGGTCGGCCGCTACGAATATGGGATTGGCATCGGCATCGGCAATCACCAGTACCTCCGACGGACCGGCCGGCATGTCGATCGCCGCGCCACCGGGATCGGCCGAGACCTGGAGCTTGGCTTCGGTCACCCAGGCATTGC
>JALYXN010000011.1 GCA_030947085.1 Pseudomonadota bacterium
GACACGCCGTAGGTCGAGATGATGCGCAGGTCCTGCGCCAGCGAGGAGAAGTTCTCCCACGCGATGCCGTTGACATCGGCATCGCAGTGGAAGCCGGTGGCCTCGTCGTCCTCGAAGCCGACATGGCGCAGCTGGCCTGCGCCCTCGGCCTGCTGATTGATCGAGAAATTGAGCTGGTCGGTGCGCCACAGCGCATAGGTATCGGCGACCACCACTTGCGGCGGCTGGCCGAGGCGGGCGCTGTAGTCGGCGATCGAGGCATTCAGGTCGGCAACAGCGAGGGCGATATGGAAACGTTTCACGGCAGTTCTCCTTGGAGATGTGGGGTGGATCGCCCGCCTCTTCGACGGGCGATCCTGCGTCGGCTTCAGCCGACTTTTTTCATCGGGGCGGTTTCGTTTTTGCTGGCTGGCGTCGGCTGCAGCCACGGCATCTGTGCGCGCAGCTTCGCGCCGACCTTCTCGATCGGATGATCGAGATCGGCCTGCTTCAGGCGCTTGTAGTTCGGCAGGCCGGCCTTGTATTCCTCGGTCCAGTTCTTCGCGAAGGTGCCGTCCTGGATATCGGTCAGCACGTCCTTCATGCGCGCCTTGGTGGCGGCATCGACGATGCGCGGGCCGCTGACGTAGTCCCCGTATTGCGCCGTTTCGGAGACAAACTGCAGCATCTTGGTCAGGCCGCCCTCGTAGAACAGGTCGACGATCAGCTTCAGCTCGTGCATCACCTCGTAGTAGGCAATCTCCGGCTGGTAGCCAGCCTCGACCAGGGTTTCGAAGCCCGCAATCACCAGTTCGCTGGCACCGCCGCAGAGCACCGCCTGTTCGCCGAACAGATCGGTCTCGGTCTCTTCCTTGAAGTCGGTCTTGATGATCATCGCGCGACCGCCGCCGATGCCGTCGGCATAGGCCTTGGTCTTGTCTTCGGCTGCGCCGCTGACGTCCTGATACACCGCCCAGATGCATGGCACGCCGCGACCGCGTTCGTATTCGGTACGCACCAGTGCGCCCGGTCCCTTCGGCGCCACCAGGATCACGTCGATGTCCTCGCGCGGCTTGATCTGGCCGAAATGCACGTTGAAGCCGTGCGCGAACAGCAGCGCTGCGCCGGGCTTGATGTTCGGCTCGATGGCTTCTTTGTACAGGGTCGGCTGGACCATATCGGGGGTCAGCACGGCGACCAGATCGGCGCCCTTGACCGCCTCGGCGGGCTCGACGACCACAAAGCCATCGGCTTCGGCTTTCTTCCAAGTCGGGCCGCCGGGACGCAGGCCGACCACGACGTCGAGGCCGGAGTCACGCAGGTTCAGCGCATGCGCGCGGCCCTGGCTGCCATAGCCAAGGACGGCGATGCGGGATGAGTCGAGGGTAGGATTGGCGGCGGTGCTCATGCGGTGACTCCTTCAGTGGTTTGGTTCTTGGTGTGATCGCGTTTGGCCGTCGAGACGGCCGTATCGGGATGGGTAGTGGCGCCGTCCGAAGCGGAGCCGACCAGGCGCGCATATTTGGCCAGTGCGCCGGTGCTGACCTTGGCCTTCGGTGCTACCCAGTTGGCGCGGCGACTGACCAGATCTGCATCGGTATGGATTTCGCGGCTGTCGGCGTCGATGGTGATGCGGTCGCCTTCCTGCAGCAGCGCAATCGGACCGCCGCGCGCGGCTTCCGGTGCGATGTGGCCGACCATGAAACCGTGGGTGGCGCCGCTGAAGCGACCGTCGGTGATCAGGGCCACGTCATCGCCCTGGCCGCGGCCAATCAGGGCGGCGGTGACGCCAAGCATCTCGCGCATGCCGGGACCGCCGGCCGGACCTTCGTTGCGGATCACGACCACGTCATGCTTGACGATGCTGCCGGATTGCACCGCCGCGAAGGCCTCCTCCTCGCTTTCGAACACGCGGGCGCGGCCTTCGAAGTGGCTTGCTCCCTTGCCGGCCAGCTTCAGGATGCAGCCCTCGGGGGCGAGGTTGCCGTAGAGGATCGAATAGCCACCCCGTGGCTTCAGCGGCTGGCCGACCGGGTGCACGACATCCTGCTTGCCCGCCCGCGGTGCGGCCTTGACCTCCTCGAACAAGCTGCGGCCGGTGACCGTCGGGGTGTCTTCCAGCATGCCGGCGGCAATCAGCTCTTCGGCCACCTTGGCGCTACCGCCCGCACCAAACAATTCGACCGCCGTGTAACGGCCGGCCGGCAGCAGGTCGGCGATGACTGGTGTATGCATCGAGGCCGGTTCG
This sequence comes from Pseudomonadota bacterium, assembly GCA_030947085.1. GTDB lineage: Bacteria > Pseudomonadota > Gammaproteobacteria > Xanthomonadales > Rhodanobacteraceae > Rhodanobacter. The sequence goes on from JALYXN010000011.1 coordinate 2,228, forward strand.
AAATCCTCGATGTTCCATTCCACGCCGGCCTCGCGGGCGATCGCCAGCAGATGCAGCACCGCATTGGTGGAGCCGGCGCTGGCGGCAACCATGCGCGCCGCATTGGCCATCGAGGTGCGGGTGATCAACTCACGCGGCGTGCGATTCGCCTGCAGGCACTCCATCACCAGTTCGCCGCAGCGAAAGGCGGCCGCACCCTTGGCCGGATGGGTGGCGGGAATGTCGTTCAGGCCTACAGGCGACAGTCCCAGCGTGGTCAATACCATCGCCATCGTGTTGGCGGTGAACTGGCCACCGCAGGCGCCGGCGCCGGGGCAGGCATCGCGTTCGACCGAGCTCAGTTCCTCGTCACTGATCTTGCCCGCGCCGTGTGCGCCGACCGCCTCGAACACCTGCTGGATGGTGATTGGGTGATTGTCGTGATTCCCGTGGGCGATGGTGCCGCCGTACAGCGCCACGCCCGGGATGTTCAGTCGCGCCAACGCCATCGCCGCGGCAGGGATGGTCTTGTCGCATCCGCACAGCACCACCATCGCATCGAGGCAGTGGCCATCGACGGCCAGCTCGATCGAGTCGGTGATCACTTCGCGGCTGATCAGCGAGGCGCGCATGCCCGAGGTACCCATGGCGATGCCGTCGGTGACCGCGATGGTGTTGAACTCGATCGGCGTGCCGCCAGCGGCGCGGATGCCGGCGGCGGCCTGGTCGGCCAGTTCGCGCAGGTTGAGATTGCACGGGCTGACGTTCGACCACGTGTGCACCACGGCTAC
>JALYXN010000038.1 GCA_030947085.1 Pseudomonadota bacterium
CGCGCTGCCCCATCGACACACCACCGGAAAGGATCAGCACCTCGCGGCTGGCAAGTTGCTGCGCAATGGCGGTCACCAATGCCGGTCGCTCGTCGGAAATGTGCTCGAGCCGCACGTCGTGCAGGCCCCTGCTGGCGAGCATCGCGGCCAGCGCCCGATCATTGGAGCGGCGGATCTGCCACGACGCGACCGCTGAGTCGACATCGACCAGCTCGTCGCCGGTGGCGATGATGACGATGCCGGGTTGGCGCGCGACGTTCACCGTGGCGTAGCCGTTCGCGGCGATGACGGCGAGCTCAGGCGCACGCAGCGCGGCACCGGATTCGATCAGCGCGACGCCGGCCATACAATCGCTGCCACGTCGATGAATGAACTGGCCCAGCGGTGGTTGATAGCCCGTTGCGAGCGCGATATCCGCCCCCTCGCGTTGCGTCTGTTCGACCGGAATGACGGTATCGCAGCCTGCCGGCATGACGGCCCCGGTCATCACTTCGAGGCAGCCGTCCCGCTGATCCAGCGTCGCGGGTTCGGCGCCGGCGGCCTGCATGCCGGCAAGACGGAAGCGGCGCGTGCCCCGGACCAGATCCGCGAAGCGGATGGCAATGCCGTCCATGCTGACCCGGTCGAACGGCGGCTGATCGCGTTCGGCGACAATCGTCTGGCGCAGAATGCGCCCGCTGGCACGGTCGATCGGGCACGGCTCCGCCGCCAGGCGCGGCATGCGCTGACGAATCAGCGATTCGGCTTCGCCGGTGGAAATCATCGGCGGGGACTGGCGGGGTGAAGGCATCGGCACACCGGGTTATTCGGAAGGGGACGGCGTTCGGTTACCCGAAGAGTGTGACATCCGCGCGCGGCGGAGCTGGACCCGGCGCGCGGGGTCGATCAGTCCTTCATGGCCTTTTTTTGACGAAGCGCTTCGATACGAGAGCGACGCCAGGCCATCAGTGGCGGGGCCGTGATGCCGTGGGCGAGAATGCTCAGCACCACGATGGTCACCGCCAGCTGTGCGGCCAGCATCGACTGCGGTTTGTCCAGGCCGTGAGTAATGGCGTAGGCGAGGTAGTTGAGCGTACCGATGCCGCGGATGCCGATCCATCCCATCAGCAGCCGCCGCGGCTTGGGTGCCGGTGATCCGATCATGCAGATCCACACCGAGATCGGGCGTACCAGCAGAAACAGCAGTGCCGCCATGACGACGCCCTCGACACTCCAGTAGCGGGCGCAGGACACACCGACCAGAAACACCAGGCCCGAGGCGATCAATCGTTCCAGCGTGTCGCCGAAAGACAAGGCGTCCGAAACCACCATGCCGACCGACGTCGCCGGCTGTCCGGCGTCGTTCATGTCGCGCCGACTGGTATTGACCATGGCCTCGGCCGGCGGATGAAAGCTCTCGTCGTCTTTCTTTTTGTACTTGGGATGCGGAAATTTCGATACCACCCGCACTTCGGCGCTGCGCAGGCCGATGCCAGCAGCAAAGGCGGCCAAAAAGCCGGAGGCGTGGATGGCTTCGGCACCGGCATAGGCCAGCGCCATTAGCGCCAGTGCCAGAAAATCGCTGGGGGTGACGTCGCCCGACGCGGCGCGCAATCGCGTACCGATCAACCCGATCAGCCAACCCAACCCGAAACCCAGCGCCAGCCCCGCCGCAAACGCCCACGCCACGCCAAACACCAACCAGTGCACCACGACCGCGGTGGACAGCGGCTCGGGCGAGGCGATCATCATCAAGGCAAGCAACAGGAACGGCAGCGCGAAGCCGTCGTTCAGACCGGCCTCACCGGAGAGCGCCACCCGCATCTGATCGGAATCGCGGGCGTCGTCCACGGCGACGATGCTGGCCAGCACCGGATCGGTCGGTGCAATGAGCGAACCGATCAGCAGTGACATGCCCCACGACAAGCCGAGCCAGACATGTGAAATGGCACAGATGCCGCCCACGGTCAGCAGCATGCTGGGAAACGCCAGCCGCACCGCGTCGAGCCAGGCCGGATTGCTGAAGCGCAGGCGCAGTTTCAATCCGGTGATGAACAGCGAAACCACCAGGGCGATCTGGGTCAGATTGGAGAGCCACTCGCCGTGACCGCGCAGATCCAGTTGCACCAGATCCAGCCCCCAGGGCCCGGCCACGACGCCGGCTATGAGGTAGATGGCAAAGCTGGTGATCGGGAAGCGCTTGATCCATCCCGCCGTGAGCGAGGTAAACAGCAGCAGCAAACCGACGGCGGCAATCCAGGCGGTGGCATCCATGACTCAGGCTGTTCCCT